>JBJHDJ010000305.1:0-3849 GCA_050486485.1 Porticoccaceae bacterium | reverse complement strand
TTGGCAGAGCTCGTCCCGGTGCACGCTCTCGCCGAAATGGCGCACCAGCAGCGCCATGGCGGCACATTCCATGTCCGTCAATACCAGGTAGCTGTCGCCGATGGCGAGGGTGCAGGAGCTGAGGTCGAGGCTCAAGCCATCGGCCGCCACCAGGCGCTCGGCGCGTCCACTGTCATTGTCGCCATACAGCCTCAGGCAAGCCCGCATGCGGGCCAGCAGTTCCGGCAGCACATAGGGTTTGAGCACATACTGATCGGCGCCGGCGTCCAGGCAGGACACGATGGTTTGCACCCTGTCGTTGCCGGTGAGCATGATGATCGGCACCTTGAGCATGCTTTTCAGTTCCCGGCAGGCATCGATGCCGGTCTCCTGGCGGGGACCCAGATCGTAGTCCAGCAGAATGATGTCAGGCGCGCCATGGTCACGGATCCAGCACCTGCCACTGTCCAGGTTCGCGGCGGAGTGGCAGCGATAGCCCTCTTCCTCAAGTTGCAGCTTGAGGATGTCAAAGAAAAAATCATCGTCGTCGATGACCAGTACCTGTTTCATGGAGGGATGCACGCCTGCAACTGTTTTATCGGGGTATCCCGTGCCTGGTCTGATAGCCGAATTCTGCGTCCGGGGGTCGGGCGCCTTGAGGGCGCTGCCGTTCATTGTAGCACTGGTGGGGGTGATTGATGAGCCGTGTCAAGCTCTTGGCGATGAGTGCTTGGGGAAGAGCTCTTGGGGAAGAGCTCTTGGAGATAGCAAAGCCCCTCGGACCCCGGTGGCTTGGCCAAAGCCACCGGGGAACCGTGAAACTCCCGTGCAACCCGATCCACTCGCCATATTTTCGAGGGGTTGCCTGGGAATGTCACACGGGGTCGCTACAATGGGGTTTCACGAACCCTGAGGAGGACGGCAATGAGTGCCTATGGCCCACCGACAGAAGAGCTGGCATTTACCCTGGCATCCGTGGCGGAGCTGGAAGCGCTTGCCTCGTTGCCGGGGCTGGAGTCCCTGGATGCCGACCTGGTGCGGGCAATACTGGATCAGGCGGGTCAATTCTGCGCGGAGGAGGTGGCGCCGCGCAATCACGACGCCGACCGCCAGGGCACGCGGGTGGAGGACGGCAGGGTGATCACCGCGCCGGCCCTGGATGGCGTTTACCAGGCCTACCGGGAGGCGGGCTGGCCAAGCCTCACCGGTGATCCGGCATGGGGTGGCCAGGGGCTCCCCCATGCCCTGGGATTTGCCGTGGATGAAATCCTGCAGAGCGCCAATCTGTCCTTTTCCCTGATGCCCTTGCTCACACAGGGAGTGATTACCGCCCTGACGCGTCACGGCTCCGATAAGCAGAAAGCACTGTATTTGCCGCGTCTGGTGAGCGGTGAATGGGCGGGCACCATGAACCTCACCGAATCCCAGGCCGGTTCCGACCTCGCGCTGGTGAAAACCCGCGCCGAGCCAGAAGGAGACCACTACCGGCTCCACGGCCAGAAAATTTTCATCACTTGGGGGGATCAACCCTACACCGACAACATCATTCACCTGGTATTGGCCCGCACACCGGACGCCCCCGCCGGGGTGCGAGGTATCTCCCTGTTTATCGTGCCCAAGTTCCTGGTGGACGAGCAGGGCGTCATTGGCGAGCGCAACGATGTCCATCCCATCGGTGTGGAACACAAGCTGGGTATCCACGCCAGCCCCACCTGCACCATGGCCTACGGGGACAACGGCGGCGCCATCGGCTATCTGGTGGGGGATGAAAACCAGGGTCTGAAGTACATGTTCGCCATGATGAACCACGCCCGCCTGGCGGTGGGCCTGCAAGGGGTGGCGGTGGCGGAGCGGGCCCGGCAACAGGCCCTGGCCCATGCCCGGGAGCGGTTGCAGGGCAGTGTGGCCGGGGAGGGCACCGTGGCCATCATTCGCCACCCGGATGTGCGGCGCATGCTGTTGACCATGGAGGCTCTCACCCAGGCGGGTCGGGCTTTGACACTGCGGGCCATGCACCATTTCGACTTCGCCCACCACGGGGCCGACGACATGCAGCGTCGCCAGCACCAGCAGCGGGTGGACCTGCTGACCCCCTTGGTGAAGGGCTGGTGTACCGAAATGGCCAATGAAGTCGCCTCCCTCGGTATCCAGGTCCACGGTGGGATGGGCTTCGTGGAGGAGACAGGCGCCGCCCAGTACTATCGGGATGCACGGATTCTGGCCATCTACGAGGGAACCAATGGCATACAGGCCCTGGACCTGGTGGGTCGCAAGTTGGCCGCCAATGGCGGCGAGCATGCAAAGGCCCTGCTGGCGGATCTGCAAGCCATCGCCGCCGCCTCGCGGCTGGCGGGCCTGGAGGTGGTGGCCAGTAAACTCGAGGAATCGCTGCAACTCAGCGCCCGCGCGGTGACGACAGTGCTCGGCGCCGCCGGGGACAACCCCGTCTGGCTGGGGGCCGCCGCATTCAATCTGTTGATGCTGCTGGGTACCGCCACGGCCGGGGGCTATCTGGCCATGGCCGCCAACCGCGCCACCGCCATGCTGGGCGCCGGCGAGGGTAATGCCGACTATCTGACACGCAAGATCGCCGTGGCCACTTTCTACGCCGAACACATCCTGCCTCGCTGCCGCGCCTACGCCGATGCGGCGCTGGCGGGGCCGGATACGCTGATGGGGGTGGAGATTTGAATTTTAGTTTTCAGTTTTCAGTTTTCAGTTGGCAGGGGGCGCGCTTTTTCTGTTAACTGAGAACTGTTAACTGAGAACTGTTAACTGAGAACTGTTAACTGAGAACTGTTAACTGACTTCCTTCTCTTCCTCCAGCAACCCGATAAAGGCCCGCGCGGCATTGGACAGGGTCTTGTCCCGGTGGTGGATGTAGCCGAGTTCCCGTGACAGCTCGATGCCCTGGCACTGGAGGGTCTTAAGCGAACTGTCCGCCATGGTGGCCGGCAGGATGCTCCAGCCCAACCCCACCGATACCAGCATCTTGATGGTTTCCAGATAATTGGTGGCCATCATGGCGCTGAAGCTGTAGCCCTGCTCGTCGAAAAGTTTCTTGATCATGCGCCCGGTATAGGTGTCTGGCCCGGGCAGCACCGCTGGATAGCGGCTCAGGTCGGCGATGGTGACGCGGGCCTGCCTCGCCAGGGGGTGGTCGCTGGAAACCATGGGCAGCAGGGGGTCGGGCCAGATGGTCTCGGCGTGCACCCTGGGGTGTGGCTCCGGGGCCAGGGTGATTACCGCCACCTCGAAGTGGCCGTGGATCACTCCGTCGTAGGCCACCTCGGAGTCCATGAAGTCCACCGCCAGGCTCACTTCCGGATTGAGGCCGGCGAAGCGCTTGAGCACGGGAGGCAGGCGATGCAGGCCGATATGGTGGCTGATGGCGATGCGCAGGTTACCGGACACTTCCCCGGACAGGTCGTGGATCGCCTGGCGGGTTTCGGTAATCTCCTGCTGGATGCGCTGCGCCCTGGGCAGCAGGGCGCGTCCCGCCTCGGTGAGGTGCACCGTGCGGGAGATGCGGTCGAACAGCCGGCAACCCAGGTGTTCCTCGAGTTGGGCGATGCGTTTGCTGATGGCTGGCTGGGTGACATGCACCCGCTCCGCGGCGCTGGAGAAGGAGCCGGTCTCGGCCACGGCGATAAAGGCTTCAAGCAGCTGAGTGTCCATGGGAACAGTTTAATTGATTCCAAATTGGAATCAAATCCATAAAAAATATGAATTTGTTTTATCAATATTCGGGGCGTATCATTCCCCAATACCCAGCGAGGATGCAGACATGTCAGGCAAAACCCTCTACGACAAACTGTGGGATGCCCACCTGGTGGAATCCCGCCCGGATGGCACCGCGTTGCTCTATAT
>JBJHDJ010000304.1:0-3894 GCA_050486485.1 Porticoccaceae bacterium | reverse complement strand
TCCATCATTCTTTCGAAGGTCATTTCCGGCCAGCCGGCCAGCTCCGCCTCATGACGGATATTGCGGCTGATCTCGGTCCAGATATCACAGATCAGATCCGGTTCATCGCGGGCAAGCCCATTCCACAGCCCATTCTGGAAATTGCGCAGATAGTCCTGGTGCCAGCCGGGCTTGAGGGATTTCGCCCACTCGGGATCGGTCTCATCGTTGTCCCGCTGATCGACACTGGAGGGTGTGCGCTGAATGACAAACAGTTGCCGGGCATAGCGGCCCAGGTAGGGGACGATCTGGATTGCCGAGGCGCCGGTGCCGATGACGGCTATGCGCTTGTCGGCCAGCTTGTCCAGGCGGGGATCTTCCTGGCTGCCGCCGGTATATTCGTAATCCCAGCGCGAGCTGTGGAAGATTTTCCCCTGGTAGTCCTCAAGGCCAGGGATGCCGGGCAGTTTTGGGTTGTTCAACGGCCCGGTGGCCATGATGACGAACCGTGCCCGTATGTTGTCTCCGCGGTTGGTGGTGAGGCGCCAGCGGTTGATGGACTCATCCCAGCGCATGGCGGTGACGCGGGTATGGAACAGTGCGTTTTCATACAGGCCGTTTTTTTTAGCAATGCTCTGGATGTATTCACGGATCTCGTAGCCCGGCGCGAACTTCCTGGAAGGCATGTAGCCCATCTCTTCCAGCAGCGGCAGGTACACATAGGACACATTGTCACACTCGACACCGGGGTAGCGATTCCAGTACCAGCAGCCACCAAAATCCCCGCCATGATCGATGTTTCTGAATGTGGAGATTCCCGCCTGCCGCAAATGATACGCCGCCAGCACACCGCTGAAACCGCCACCGAGGATGGCCACACCCAGGTCTTCACTGAGGCTGTCCCTTGGCTCAACCGGCAGGTGCGGGTCCGAATCGCAGATGTCGGCGAAAGCCCCCGTCGGTTGTAAATACTGCCCCTGGCCCTCGGGCCGCAGGCGCCGCTCGCGTTCGTGGCGGTACTTTTCCAATATGGCCGGGATATCGATCTCGTCGATTGGCGGGATATTGGTGGGCTCGCAGGTGTTGCTCATTCGTCACTCTCCAGTGAATCTTTCAATGCCCTGTGTCAAAGTGCATGATCAGCAGGATGCAATGCCTGCACTATACAATGTCACCTTTATCGTTTCAATAGTTTCGGATCCCGTCTGTCCCTGAGCCTGTCGAGGCCATGGAAACCCCGCTGCAATTCGCCCTGAGGGAAACCCGGGAGGAGACGGGCCATGTCACCCAGTGGCTGTACGATCCGCGCTTGATCAGCAATTACGAATTTGTCTGGTTCGCTCAACACTACCAGTGCCGCACCCATTGGTTCGTCGTGAGCCAGGTGGAGGGAGCCAAACACAGCCCCGCGCCGGCGATGCTGCCTCTATCACCGAGATGCGCTGGCTGGCGATGGAAGACTGGCGGATGTTGTTTCACCATCATGGGCAACTACGGCTTTCTATCTTACAAATTATCAAAGATTTAAATCATAAGAATTTGATTTATCGATAAAACCAATCACTTTAACGCCTTTGAATGGCGAGCAATAGGCACACGGGAACCCGCTCTTGCAGGGCAAGGCGCCCGACCACGCTAGCCGGGCGCCCTTTCACACCGGTGGTTGTGGAGCCCCATTCCAGGCGCCAGCACGGATATTTACAATCGAGCAGCAGGAAATTGCCATCCAGGGGCGTTACAATGTGGCCCCGGCTTGTACGGACATATGCCACAGGCAAACAGCATTGACTACCGAGGACCGACGATGACACTGAAAACCATTGACTTGAAACCCAAGGTCGGCAGCGAACTGCAGGCCAGCCGCGAGGACTTTCTCAGCGGCAAATACGCCTCCGACATTCTCGAATTGTTGGAAGAGCGTGCCGTGCTGATCATCCGCGGCATCAATTTCAACGATGAAGAGCAACTTCAGTTCGCCAACTCCCTGGGCGGTCTGATGGAACTCAACGGCCAAACCCTTTTCAAGATTTCCCTGGATCCGAAGACCAATCCCCAGGCCGCGGAGTACCTCAAGGGCTCCCTGTTGTGGCACATCGACGGCGCCATGGATGCCTACCCGTCCAGGGCATCGATTCTGACCGCCCGCAATATCCCCGCCAACCGCGAGGGCAACACGGAAACGGCCAACACCTACCGGGCCTTCCTTGACCTGCCCGCCGAGGAGCAGGCGCGCCTGGAGAAGCTGAAGGTGGTGCACACCATGGCCGCTTCCCAGCGCCGCGTCTATCCCAACGCCACCGATGAGCAAAAGGCGCGCTGGGCAGAGTACGAGCCGAAGGTCCATCCCCTGGTGTGGACCCACAAGTCCGGTCGCAAATCCCTGGTGATCGGCGTGTCCGCCGACTATATCGACGGCATGGACATCGAGGAAGGTCGCGCCCTGCTGGAGCGACTCGACGCCTTTGCCACCCAGGACGAGTATGTCTACAGTCACGAATGGAGTCTCGGCGACCTGTTGATCTGGGATAACACCGTGTCGATCCACCGCGCGGCGCACTACTCCCCGGATAGCGGTCGGCTGATGCACCGCGTCACCCTGGTCGGGGAAGAAGCCCTGGCCTGATCGCCCGCTTCAACCTGTGGGACCGGCTCGTCCGGTCAGACAACAAAAACCCGGATCGGAAATTGCCAATCCGGGTTTTTTTTGGTTCCAAGCCGGGGGTCAGCGGCGAAAAGTATCAGGTTTTTCAATGGGTACCGGACAATTCAATCCCTTGCCCTGCACTCAGGGTCTGTTCAAGTCATGGATGTGTCAACCTGCCTTGGGTTGCGGCGTTATTCCAGACAAAGGCAATCCACCAACAAAGGCTATCCCATTAGGTTTGTGTTTGGACAGGGTCAACCCCAACCACATGCATGACAACGAGGAGCAAAAGCCATGAAACGCGCAACGATTCTCACAGCACTGATTGTGGCCCTGGCATCCACCCCGGCCCTGGCACGCAACTCAACAGTTGATGCGGCCATTGGCGGCGGTCTGGGAGGCGCGCTTGGCGCCATTGTGGGCTCCGAGCTAGGTGGCCGGGACGGCGCCATCATCGGCGGCGCCATCGGCGCGGCAGCCGGCACCGCCATCACCACCGACAACCGGCGCTACCATGCCACCCACTACCACCCGGCGCCCCGCTACCATCGCGAGGTTCACTATTACCCGGCTCCTCGCCACTACCGAGAGGTTCATTACTATCCAGCCCCTCGGTACCATAAAAAGGTTCGCCACTATCATGCCCCGCCCAGGAAATACGGCTACCACTGTCCGCCCGGGCTGTCGATGCAAAGAAGGTGTTGAACGCCCGGGGGCGATGTCATTCACTTTTGCCAGTCGGGGGCCGTGTAGTACCAGGCTGGTGGGGTTGCCGCAAGGCAACCCCTTTTTTTCGCCATTTTTACCGCGACAGTGATGGCAGGAGGGCTACACGCATCCATGGAAGCTGGAATTTCAATCCCCGACGAAGGCCAAACTCCCGGCAACCAGAGCAGGCCACCAGCCTCAGCCCTTGCAAGGACCGTGGTTTGCAGCAGCTTTGTTGACTGGCAAGGGACCACTGCTATAATGCGGCTCCCTCGCGCCCCGCTCACCCGGGTGCAACGCCGCCGGAGTGGCGAAATTGGTAGACGCAGCGGATTCAAAATCCGCCGCCCTTAAAAGCGTGCCGGTTCGAGTCCGGCCTCCGGCACCAAATCGAAGTCTCGCCTCAGCCCACTTATCAACCAGGCATGCAAATAGTTATCCATACCTATTTGCATGCGCGCCCCGGAAATACTGGCGGAATTGCGTCGAATTCCTGGTATTTCCGGGGCTTGCATTGGCCTACGGCCAATGGCGGCACATCCCTGTGCCGCTTATTAACCCAA
>JBJHDJ010000303.1:0-3905 GCA_050486485.1 Porticoccaceae bacterium | reverse complement strand
CATCAGCCCCTGCTCGCCGCCAAGGCGGCCATAGCCGCTCTGCTTCATGCCGCCAAAGGGCGCGAAGGGCTGCATGCCCTCGCCGGCGGCGTTCACATGGATCATGCCGGCCTGCATGTTGTTGGCAACATGGTGGGCGCGGCGCAGGTTCTGGGTGTGTATGTAGGCACCGAGGCCATAGTCCGTGGCGTTGGCCAGGGCGATGGCCTCTTCCTCGGTGTCGAACGGGGTTACCGAGAGCACCGGGCCGAACACCTCGTGCTGGGCCAGGGGGCTGGCGTGATCCACATCGGCAAGGACGGTGATTGGCAGGTAGTAGCCCTGGGCAAACTCCCCGCCGAGGCGCTCCCCACCCAGCACCAGTCTGGCGCCATCCTGGCGGGCGCGTTCGACGATGCCGAGGATGCGCTGGACGGAGGCTTCGGAAATCACCGGTCCCATAAGGGTGGCGGAGTCCACGGGATCCCCCACCTGGATATGCCCGGCAATGGCCGCGAGCGCTTGCAGGTACTGGTCGTAGATGGGGCGCTCCACCAGCAGGCGGGTGCCGTTGACGCATCCCTGGCCGCTGACGCTGATGGCGCCACCGAGACCGCGCTGCGCGGCCTGCGCCAGATCCGCGTCGGCAAACACGATCACCGCCGACTTGCCCCCCAGCTCCAGGCCACAGGGCTTCAGGGTGTCGGCGGCGCTGCGCAGCACCTTTTTCGCGGTGGCGCCGCTGCCCACGAACTGCACCTTGTCGACCCCGGGGTGGCCGACGATGGCCTCTCCCACATCGGGGCCTCCCACCACCATGTTGACCACGCCGGGAGGCAGGCCCGCCTCCAGACAGAGTTCCGCCAACCGCATCACCCCGTAGGGCGCCAGCTCTGGCGCCTTGATGACGATGCAGTTGCCGGCGGCCAGGGCCGGCGTCATCACCATGGCGGCGGCGAACAACGGGCCGTTCCAGGGAATGATGGCGCCCACCACCCCGTAGGGCTCATAGGACACATAGTCGTGGGCGGGACCGTTCCACACGCTGAGGGTTTCCCCCTTGAGCTTGTCGGTCCAGCCGGCGTAGTAGCGGAAGCGCTCGGCGGCCACCGGCGCCATGTAGGCCGCCGCCATGGCCGGGGAGCCGTTTTCCAAAGTGCACAGGGCGGCCAGTTCGGCGCCGTGTTTTTCCAGCAGGTCCGCCACCTTGAGCAGCAGGTTGCGGCGCTGGTTGCCGGGCATGTCGCGCCAGGCGGGAAAGGCGGCGCGAGCCGCCTGCACGGCGGCGTCCACCTCGCCGGTGCCCGCCATCGCCAATTCCCGGGTGACCTGGCCGTTGGCGGGATAAATGTGGCGGTGCGCCTGACCCGAACCACGCTCGACGCGCTGGTCGCCGATGATGGCCACGGGCCTGGGCAGCACGCTGGTGTCGGGCAGTTGAAATCCCATGACTGGAGTCTCCGCGGAGGTGATTGGCTTGGGGAGCGGCCAGTCACGGCCGGGTTCCCGCTTTAGTTTTTTTTCGAGGCGCCCATCCGGGCACTTCGCAACGGCCAAAGACTAATATACTTATATTTTTTATGTCAACCCCATAATTATCGTAAATAATTCCTTATATTCGCCTATTATAGGCATATAATTGGCCTAGAATAGGCAAAAGGAGGATGAAGCCATGGGAATAGACAAGTCTCACAAACCGCGCCTGGTGGCGGAAACCGCGGAAAAACTGCGCAACCTGATCCTCGAGCAGCCCCCCGGCACCCAGCTCGGCTCCCTCAACGAGGTGGCCGCCGGCCTGGATGTGGGCATCGTCACCGTGCAGCAGGCGGCGCGGATCCTCGAACACGAAGGGTTGCTGACGGTCAAGCGGGGGCCGGGCGGCGGCTATTACGGCGCCCGGCCCGGGGACGACGCCCTGGAGCGGGCCTTCGCCACCTATATGCGGGTGCACAATTTCAGCTACCGGGATTCCTTCGAGGTGACCGTGCTGCTGGACTGCGACATCTTCGAGGCGGCGGCCCGCAGCCGCGACCCGCGGGTGCCGGAGAAAATCGCCGCCCTGCTGGGGCAACTGGAACAGTGTCGCACCGCCGACGACCGCATCCAGTTCGAGATCGACCTTCGCGAGACCCTGTTCAGGATCGTCGCTCGCCCGTTTCTGGAGCTGCTGGCCCGGGTCTCCATGCAGCTTTATCAGGCGGGATCACACCCCACCATTTTCGACGACGACGCGCGGGTAGCGGCCTGGAGCCAGGGCAGAAAGCGTATTCTCCAGGCCATTCTTGAGGGTGACGACGAACTGGCCTTCTTCGAGGCACACCGCTTTCGCAGGCTGACCCTGGCGTGGATGCATCGAGAGCGGTAACCCCTCAAAAGGCGATGCGGGTCCGTCCCAACCACAGGACGGCGAACATCACCGCCAGCACCAGATGAATGACAAAGGGGCCAAAATCATTGCCCATCAACGTAGTCACCAGCCCGGACAGGGTCACCAGGCCGTGGTAGATGGTGAACAGGGCGATGCCGAAGGCCAGCACCGGGGGGCTATTGCGCCGCACCCAGAGCATGGCGGTGACCACGCCCATGGCCAGGGCGATGAATCCCTGGTTCATCAACAGGAAAATTTCCGACTGGGGGGCATCGGGCACCGCCACATGGGGCACGAACACCATGCCCACCCCCACACCGAACTCGACGATCAACTGCAGGACGATGGCGGCGACAAAGAGCTGTTTCATGGCATGTCTCTTGTTATGGATGCTGGGCATTGTCGGTGTTGAATGTCCTCGGAGCAAGGCGCCCATGCCCGTGCGCTGACCGTCGACAATGACACTGGCCGGCAGGCTGGTGACAGGGTATCGCCATGCCCCATGCCTGATTACCCCATGGGGAGCATTTCATTGATCCAGGGCAGCAACCCCGCATCGCGGTTCGGTTAGCTTTGCCCTGAGTTTGCCGCTAGTATTTTGTTCCATGGCGGCGGGCGGATGCCCGACAAATCGACCCATCGATAACCCGTTCAGCACCGTGGATGCCACCACAGGCCACGGAG
Organism: Porticoccaceae bacterium; assembly: GCA_050486485.1. GTDB lineage: Bacteria > Pseudomonadota > Gammaproteobacteria > Pseudomonadales > Porticoccaceae > NAT127. Next base: position 874 of record JBJHDJ010000303.1, on the reverse strand, counting down.
AGTCGAACGCCGAATCACCCAGGAGTGTTAGCCATGCCCATCGACGCCACCAATCCCGTCCCGCCCCAATACCCGCGAATCGCCGGGAAGGACAATATCCCCGCCCATGTGCCCCCTGGGCTGGTGCGCCCCACGGGCATTCCCTTTGGGCCGGAATTCCTGGCGGCGCCACACGAGTACATGGCCAATCTTCACGACACCATGCCGCCGGTGTTCTACGATGTCAGCGATTTCGGCAACGCCTGGAACCTCATCAAGTATCACGATGCCTTCTTCATGCTGCGCCACCCGGAGATCTTTTCCAACGAGGGCGCCACCCCCTTCCCCCGGGATCCGGACAATTATTTCTATTTCATTCCCATCGAGATCGACCCCCCTCACCACCGCAAGTACCGGGCCATCCTGGAGAAGCAGTTCTCCCCCAAGGGGGTACTCGCCCTGGAGCAGAAGATCCGCGACCTGGCCAACGACCTGATCGACGAGGTGATCGACAAGGGCGAGTGCGAATACACCACCGCCTTCGGCCGGCCCTTGCCGGTGTCCGTGTTCCTCGACCTGATGGGCTTGCCCCAGGAGAAGCGCGACACCTTCGTGGAGTGGGCCATGGAGCTGCTGCACTCCAATGACCGAGCGGTAATGGCCTCCGCCATGGAGAAGATCAGCACCTATCTGCGCCAGGTGATCGCCGAGAAGACCGAAAACCCCGACGACAAGGTGATCAGCCGCATCGTCCACGCCACTGTCGACAACAGGCCCATGACTCCGCCGGAGATCTTCGGCTTTGTCATTTTCCTGTTCATCGGCGGCCTCGACACGGTATTCGCCACCCTCAACAACATCTGGCTGTGGCTGGCGCAAAATCCCGATCGCGTCA
>JBJHDJ010000302.1:0-3907 GCA_050486485.1 Porticoccaceae bacterium | reverse complement strand
TTGACGGCCCTGCGCCGCGCGGGAGCCGAGCGCTTCGCCGCCGCCGTCAACGAACAACTGGCGAACCTCGCCATGGCCAGCGCCAACCTGATGGTTGCCCTGACACCCCAGCATGAGCACGGGCCCCAGGGCCGAGAGGGCGTGGAATTCCTGCTCAGCGCCAACACCGGCCAGCCCCACCGCCCGCTGATTCGCATCGCCTCCGGGGGAGAACTGTCCCGCATCAGTCTCGCCATCCAGGTGGTGGCGGCCCGGCACACGGAAATCCCCACCCTGGTGTTCGACGAGGTGGATGTGGGTATCGGCGGCGCCGTGGCGGAAGTGGTGGGCAGGCTGCTGAGGGAGTTGGGGGAACGGGGCCAGGTGATCTGCGTCACCCACCTGCCCCAGGTGGCCAGCTGCGCCCACCAGCACCTGGTGGCCAGCAAGGAAGATAACGGCAGAGTGGTGGCAAGCCGCCTAGACCCCCTCGCCAGGCAGGACAGGGTGGGGGAAATCGCCCGCATGCTGGGGGGCGCCACCATCACCGACCAGACCCTGGCCCACGCGCGGGAAATGCTCGAACTGTCCAACTCGTCGGGTTGAAAGCGGGCGGGGCTGGACTTCCGCCGGGCGGTTCAATCCTCGCGGCGGGGCTTCACATAGAGCACCAGGCTGTGGCCGACCACCTCATAGCCCTCCTCGGCGGCAATCTGCTTTTGCAGGCTCTCGATCTGCTCGTTGTGGAACTCGATCACCTCGCCACTCTCGGTGCACACCATGTGGTCGTGATGGTCGCCGTGGTCGATTTCGTACACGGCGGGACCGTTGTCGAAATTGTGCCGCACCACCAGGCCCGCGGACTCGAACTGGGTCAGCACTCGGTAGACAGTGGCGATGCCCACATCCTCGCCGGCCTCCAGCAGGGAGCGATAGACATCCTCGGCGGTAAGGTGGCGTTGTTCAGCATTTTCAAGAATTTGCAGAATCTTGACCCGGGGGAGTGTGACCTTGAGACCCGCCTTGCGCAGCTCCTGATTTTCACCGGCCATCGTTACGCCCCTTCTCTCTGATGTAGTGAGCGGGTATTATCCACCTTCGCACTGGATACTGGAACCCCGTAATGCCTCAACGACTGACCGCCGCCGTGCTGCTCTCCATGGCCCTGCTCACGGGGTGCGGAAGCTTTCATTTCCCCGGCATTCACAGGGTGGAAGTACAACAGGGCAATGTCATCACCCAGGATATGGTGGACCAGTTGCGCCCCGGCATGACCAAGTCCCAGGTGCGCTTCATCATGGGCACTCCCCTGGTGGCCGACAGCTTCCACCAGAACCGCTGGGACTACTACTACAGCATCCGCAAATCCGACGGCAAGGAAAGGCGCGAGCGCATCACCCTGCTGTTCTCCGACGGTCGCCTCACCACCATCCGCGGGGACATGACGCCCAGCGACTGGCAGAGCTGACGCCACCGGGCTCACCGGGGCGCCGCACCCCCGCCAGCGTCGCTACCCCTTGCCTGCCCGGGCCTTTTCCGCCCGCTGCTTGCGCACCTCCTTGGGGTCCACCAGCAAGGGGCGGTAGATTTCCACCCTGTCCCCTTCCTGCAACAGATAGTCCTCGGGACTCGGCAATCCCTTGGAGCCCAGGGCCTGGCCGAAAATCCCCAGGGGGGCGCTGTCGACATCCACCTCGAGAAACTCCGCGGCGATATTTGACTGTTCCACGGCCTGACGGGCGCTGGTACCCTCGGGCACCACCAGGGACACGATCTTCTGCCGATCCGGCAGCGCGCAGGCCACCTCCACATGCAGCATCGGTGAATCATTGGTCATATCGACTTTCCATAAAGGGCCGCGGCGCGGCCGGTAAGGGCGTCCACCAGGTTGTTGGCCACGCCCGCGAACAAGTGGCTGGCGGCGGCGGTGAGCAGCCCGCTGCTGGCCTCGAACTCCAGGTGCAGGCTCACCTTGCAGGCGGTGGCGGTCAGTGGCTGAAAGGTCCAGGCGCCACGCAATTCGCGGAAGGGGCCGCTGTGCAGCGCCATGGAGATCTCGCTGAAGGGCCGCAGGGTGTTGCGGGTGGTGAAACTGTAGCTCACACCCTTCCTGCGCAGGTCCAGGCGCGCCACCATATAGTCCTCTCCCCGTTCGAGAATCTCGGCGCCACGGCAATCCGCCATGAACTGGGGGTAGGCCTCCACATCGTTCACCAGGTGGAACATCTGCTCGGCGGAGTGCATCACCAGGGCACTGCGTTGGATGGTGGTCAAGCGCTCACCCCAGCTTGCTGTAGATGCCGAAAATGAAAATCACCCCGATGGCCAGAGGAGAGACATACCGCACCAGCCAGTGCCACAGATTCAGCAATTGGCGGTTGTCCCCACCCATGCCGCCGACGGCCTGTTCGCGGGTCATCACCCAGCCGGCAAACAGGGCGATCATCATGCCGGTGATGGGCAGGATCAGGCTGGCGGTGACGAAATCCAGCACATCGAAGAAAGTGTTGCCCCACAGGGTGTAGTCCTTCCACAGGTTGAAGGACAGCACGGTGCCGATTCCCAGCACCCAGGCCACCCCGCACAACAGCAGGTTGGCGGTTACCCGGTTCATGCCCTTTGACTCGATCAGCCAGGCCACGCCCGGCTCCACCAGGGAAATGGACGAGCTCCAGGCCGCGATACTCACCAGAATGAAAAACAGGGTGCCGAAGAACAGCCCCCCCGACATGTTGCCAAAGATCACCGGCAGGGTCTGGAACATCAGGCTGGGCCCCGCGTCCGGCGCCACCCCCGGAGTGGCGAACACCATGGGAAAAATGACCATGCCCATCATCAGCGCCACCAGGGTGTCGAAAAAGGCCACTGTCAGCACCGTTCTGCCGATGGGCGCCTTCTCCGGCATGTAGGCGCCATAGGCCATGATGGCCCCCATGCCCAGGCTGAGACTGAAAAAGGCGTGACCCAGGGCCTCCAGCACACCGGCCCAGCTCAGGTTCTCGGCGCGGAAACTGAACAGGAAACCGAGGGCCGCGGCAAAGTCTCCGGTAGTGGCGCTGTAGAACAGCAACACCACCAGCAGAATGAACAACAAGGGCATCATGGTGCGCGCCGCGACCCCCAGGCCCCGTGTCACGCCGGCCACCACCACCCCCATGGACAGCACCATGAACAGGCTCTGCCAGAGGAACAGCCGGCCAGGGCTGTCGAGCAGCTCACCGAAGCGGGCAGCGGATTCCCTCCCGGTGGCGCCCTGCAGGGAACCGCTGGCCATCTCGCCGATATAGTTGAGGGCCCAGCCGGCAATCACCGAATAATAGGACAGGATGGTGACCCCCACCCCTACCCCGAGCCAGCCCAGGGCGTTCCAGCGACGGTGAGCGCCAAGTTCACGGGTCAGGTTGCGCATGCTGTTGATGGGACTCATGCCGCCACGCCGGCCCAGCATCACCTCCGCCATCATCACCGGCACCCCCACCAGCAGGATGCAACCCAGGTAAACGAGCACGAAGGCGCCGCCGCCGTTCTCGCCGGCGACATAGGGAAACTTCCAGATATTACCCAGCCCCACCGCCGAACCGGTGGCGGCCAGGATAAAGGTCCAGCGGCTCGCCCAGGAACCGTGTGGACGCCGGAAACCGTTACTCATTGCTCGGTCCAAGGCAGTTTGCGAGATTGTACTCCGCAACTCCCGTGCCACGAAACCGCGCCGGGTTGTATCCCCTAACTCCCGGTTAAGGTTTGGCATCGCAGGGGTGGGAATTGAGGAAGGGACGCAACTTGCTGTGTGATTTGGCAAAATGCCAGGCGACGAAACCCTCACCCAGCAAGTGCGCCGATGACTACGATAATCCCTCAGCCTCCAAAAATCGAGATCGACTTCACTGACGCGGCCCTGACCGGGACGGGCGGCTGGTCGCTGCTGGCC
>JBJHDJ010000301.1:0-3935 GCA_050486485.1 Porticoccaceae bacterium | reverse complement strand
CCGAGCGTGAGTCGGTGCTCGTCACGGATCGCCTTCGCGGTGAGATCAGGGCAACCATTCCCCGCTACCTACTGCACGCCGAGCTGTTTCCACAACGACTGGAGGAATTGTCACTATGAGCGATGATAGCCCGGCGAAGGCTCCGCACGCCTTCGATCTCTGGCGTCAGGCCACCAGCGATAGCGACAGGGATGACGGGCGCCAGCCCCCCTTGCCCGGCGCCGATGGTGCGGCCCCTGCCCCCACCACAGCGACGGTGGAGGATCCTGCTATCAACCCGGATGACGGCGCCTTGCCCCACGAAGCGCGACGTGCGCTGGTCTACCTGCTGAAGCATGGCATCATTCTGTTCGACCAGAAGCGGTTGTTGTTCGAAGCCCTGAGCCGCCATCGTCACGGGATCGAGCAACACCTGGCGAATATGTACCTGCGCTTGCTTCTGGACGACAGGGCAGGGGTGGCGCTGCTGCTACAGCAGGAGAGCGACGACGACGATGACGCCGACGACGCGGTGACCCTGATTCACCATCGAACCTTGACACTGTACGAAACCCTCCTGCTTCTTGTGCTGCGCAAGCACTACCAGGAGCGGGAGACCAGCGGCGAGCGCAAGGTGGTGATCGACGTGGATCACATCGAAGCACGCATGACACCCTTTCTGCCCCTCACCAACAACAGCCGCCTGGAGCGTGGCAAACTCGTCGGCTCGCTGAACAAGTTGGTGGAACGCAAGATCCTCTCCGCCGTGCGTGGCGACGAGGAGCGTTACGAGATAACCCCCGCCATCCGCTATCTGGTCAGCGCGGAATTTCTGCGGCAACTGCTGGCGGAATATCACAAGCTGGCGAGCATGGCCCAGGGCGGCGAGGATATGGATGATGAATAGCAGCTTCTTCCCCCAGGGACAGATACGCCTGGCGCAACTCTCGGTATACAACTGGGGCTCCTTTAACGGTCTGCACAGCGCCGACATCGACCCCCAGGGCACCCTGATCACCGGCGACAACGGTGCCGGCAAATCAACCCTGATCGACGGGCTCATGGCACTGCTGTTGCCTGCCGGCAAGGGACACTTCAATCTGGCCGCGGCCCAGGGGGACAATACCGACCGCACCCTGCTCTCCTACATGCGAGGCAGTTTCGGTTCTGAGCATGACGGCGTGGGAACCCGCACCCGCAACAAGCGCAATGGCGCCACCGCGACGGCCTTGCGCGCCCTTTTCCGCGCCGACGACGGCTCGCGGATCACGTTGGCGGCACTGTTCTGGATCACCCAGGCCTCCAACGCCCTGGGGGATGTCAAGCGTCTCTACCTGGTGGCAAAACGGGATATCACCCTCGAGGAGCTATTGACCGGCTTTGGCGAGGGAGATGCCCGCGCCCTCAAGCAAACGCTCAAGCAGGATCCCTTGATCATTCCCTGCGACGACCGCTTTGGCGAATACCGCGAGCACTATCGCCGCCTCCTGCACATGGAAAACCGCAACGCCCCGGCGCTGCTCTCCCGCGCCCTGGGCTTGAAAAAAATCGACGACCTCACCCAACTGATCCGCGAGCTGGTCCTGGAGCCCAGCGGGGTGCGTGAAGACGCGCGCAAGGCGGTGGCGGAATTCGACGACTTGAACAGCGTCCACGACCAGTTGTGCGATGTGCGCGAACAGTGCCGTGCCCTGGCACTGCTACCCCAGGCTTGGTCACAGTACCGGCAATCCTCCGCCCTCCTGGAAGCCCTGGCAGCCGATATGGCGGGGCTGCCAGTCCATTTCGGCGAACAGTGCGCCAATCTATGGCGCCAGCGCATCGATGCACTCACCACCCTTGTCGACCAGCGCCAGCAAGCACTGGCGCTGTTGAGACAGCGGGAAGAAGAGGCGCAACGGGATGTGGAACAGCGGCACGGCGACTACCTGCAAGCGGGGGGCAATCGTCTCGAACAGACCAAAATGGAACTGCGACACGCCCGGGATCGTCTCGGCCAGGTGGCGGTCGCCGCCGGCCAATATCAACAACTGGCCCAGCAGTTGGGTATGGATGACGCGCTGGATCAGGGCGTTTTCCATAACAACCAGCAACGTCGCCTAAGCGCCCTGCAAGACGCCGAGGGCGAACAGCAGCGCGCCCAGGATCTGTTCGCCGAGGCTGGCGCCCGGTTCAGCAATCTGCAGGCCGACATCACGCAACTCAAGCAACAGATTCACGACATCGAAGCCAGACCGGACTCCAATATCGACCCGGCCTACCAGAAACTTCGCGACCAAATGAGCGAGGCCCTGGACATCCCCGCTGGCGAGCTGATGTTTATTGGTGAGCTCATCGACGTACGGGAGGAGGAGCGATCCTGGCAGGGAGCCATTGAGCGCGCACTCGGCGGACTGCGTACCACCCTGGCGGTGCCTCGGGCCCAATTCTCCATGGTCACCCGCTGGCTCAACACTCGCCATACCGGTCTCCATGTGCGTGCCCAGGTGGTGTCGGAAGCTGGCAGAGGTCCGGCGGAGTTCAAGAGCGACGGTTTCCTGCGCAAGTTGCAGTGGCGTGAACACCCCTACCGTGAGTGGCTCAAGCACCATCTGGCGCGCTTTGACCTGCACTGCGTGGCCGACACGGATGCTCTCGATATCACGCCCTTCTCCATCACGCCCCAGGGGCTGATGCATCTGGAACAGGGACGCTTCGAAAAGAAGGACCAGCACCGCATCGATGACCGCCGTAAATGGGCGCTTGGATTTTCCAATAAAACCCGTCTGGCCTTGCTGCGTCGCGATCTGCACGAGATGGACGAGGCCCTGGCGGCCAGCGGCCAGGCGGTGAGCAACGCCCGCGCGACGATGGATGAGGCCACGCAAATCAGACAAAGCTGGGAGCGTTTCGGGGGCTTCCAGTGGGAACAGATAGACGTTCCCGAATGGCAACAGCGGGTCGACAAGCTGGACGCTTTACTGCGTGAACTGGACAGGGGCCAGGCCGATCTGGCCCGCGCCAAACAGCGCTGGGAAGAAGCCAAAACCTATCAGCAGGCACTGCGGACCCAGGGTGAGGCGGAGCAGTTGGCATTGAGCAACAGCGAGCGGGACCTTCGGCATGCGGAGGACAAACGCGAAAAAGCCCTGCTCGAGGCGGCACGAGGGCTGGACGACCAGGTGCGCGAACGTCTGCAGGCACGGACCGGCGCGATCAATATCGACGATCTCGACCGCGCCGCGGAACTGGAACAGCATCACCGGGAACACCTGGACAGGGAGCGGAACCAGGCCATGGATGACAAGAGCAGCAGTGGCCGAAGCGCGACGGGGATCGTCTCGTCATTCCATGCCCGATGGGAAACCGTCGCCTGCGACTGGGGAACCAGCCTGGAGGCGGTACCCGACTATCTGGCCCACCTGGAAACCCTGGAGGCGGAAGGCCTGCCAGCCCTGGTGGATCGGTTCCGCGAGCGCCTGAACCGCCACACCACCCAATCCCTGGCCGGTATTCGTGAGAAGATGGAAGCGGAGCGGGAAGATATCCGCGAGCGCATCGAGGTCATCAATACGGTATTGCGGCGGACCGAGTTCAAGGCGGGCAGCTATCTGCGGCTGTGCGCCCGCACCGACCAGTACCCCCATGTCAGGGAGTTCAATCAACAATTGACCCGGCTGTTCAGCCTGGCCAACAGCGACGATCACGAGGCCCGCTTTGCTCAGTTGCGGGGGGTGATACAGGTGCTCGACAAGGCCAGCAACCCCGTCAGCGCCGGTACCCTCGAGAGCCTGAGACTGCTGGACCCAAGGCATCAGATGTCCTTTCAGGCCGAGGAGGTGGGCCGCGAGGACGGACAGGTCCGGGATGTTCTGGATTCCTCCAGCGGCAAATCCGGAGGCGAGAAGGAGGCGTTCGCGGGGATGATCGTGGCCGCCAGCCTGGCTTATGTACTGACACCGGACGGCAGTGACAGA
>JBJHDJ010000300.1:0-3947 GCA_050486485.1 Porticoccaceae bacterium | reverse complement strand
AGCACCATCCCCGTCGCCTGCATGTGGGCATAGCAGATGGTGGAGCCGAAAAAGCGCATGCCGCGCCGCTTCATGTCCTTGCTGATGGTGTCCGACAGGGGGGTGCTGGCGGGTACTTGGCGGAGGGATTCGAAACGGTTGATGATGGGCCTGCCATCGGTGAAACGCCAGAAATACTGTGAAAAACTGCCGAATTCCTCCTGGATGTCGAGAAAAACCCTGGCGTTGCCGATGGCGGCCTCGATCTTTTGGCGGTTGCGGACAATGCCGGCGTTCGCCATCAGGCGCGCCACGCTGCGGCTGTTGTAGCGGGCAACTCGCCCGGCATCGAAGCCGGCAAAGGCGCGGCGATAGTTTTCCCGCTTGCGCAGTATGGTTATCCACGACAGACCCGCCTGGGCGCTTTCCAGCACCAGAAACTCGAACAGTCGATCATCGTCGTAGCAGGGCACGCCCCACTCGGTGTCGTGATAGTGTTGATAGAGGGCGTCATCCCCGCACCAGGGACAACGCGCCGGTTCGCCATTCATTTTTGACACCACTGAGACCAATTGCCGGTTTACTATAGCAGGTGGATTGGCCATCATCCGCCGTTGACCGCCCGGGAACAACCACAGAAGAGTTCTATGCGAATCCAGTACCCCGCTATCCGTCCCTACGCCACCCATCGGTTGGCCGTGGATGCTCCCCATGAATTGTATGTGGAAGAGTGCGGTACGGAGGAGGGTATCCCGGTGCTGTTCGTTCACGGTGGGCCGGGCGGCGGTTGCCGGGAATCCGACCGCTGTTTTTTCGACCCCGAGCGCTACCGCATCATCCTTTTCGACCAGCGCGGCAGCGGGCGCTCAAGTCCCCATGCCCGCCTGGAGGACAACCACACGGCTGCCCTGATCGCCGACATGGAGCTGCTGCGGGAATCCCTGGGGGTGGACCGCTGGCTGGTGTTTGGCGGTTCCTGGGGGGCCACCCTGGCGCTGCTCTATGCCCAGGCCTATCCGGAGCGCGTGCTGGGACTCGTGTTGCGGGGGATTTTTCTGTGCCGCGACCAGGACATCCGCTGGTTCTACCAGTGGGGCGCCAGCCAGATCTTCCCCGATTACTGGCAGGATTTCATCGCCCCGGTGCCCTTGGATCAGCGCCACGATCTGGTGAGCGCCTACCACCGCATGCTGGTCAGCGACAACGAGCTTGAACGCATGGCCGCCGCCAAGGCGTGGTCGGTGTGGGAGGGTCGCTGTTCCACGCTAAAGCCGCGCCAGGCACTGGTGGACCATTTTGCCAACCCTTATTTCGCCTTGGCGCTGGCGCGCATCGAGGCGCACTACTTCGTCAATCAGGCCTTTATCCGTCCCAACCAGATCATCGAGGATGCCGCGCGGCTGTCGGGTATTCCCGGTATCGTCGTGCATGGCCGCTACGATGTGGTCTGCCCCATCGACCAGGCCCATGCCCTGTGCAAGGCGTGGCCCGAAGCAACTCTGGAGATTGTCCGCGATGCCGGGCACGCATCCTCCGAGCCGGGCATTGTCGACGCCCTGGTGCGGGCCACGGACACCATGGCCCGGCGCCTGGAAAAACCCTGATGCTGGCCCTGTTGCAGCGGGTTTCCTCCGCTTCCGTGCGGGTGGCGGGGGACACCGTGGGCGCCATTGACCGCGGTCTGTTGGTGCTGCTTGGCGTGCAACGGGGGGATGATCGGGTGCGCTGCGAAAAACTCGCCGGCAAGGTGGTCAATTACCGCGTCTTTCCCGATGACCAGGGGCGCATGAACCGCAGCGTCGCCGACATCGGCGGCGGTGTGCTGGTGGTTTCCCAGTTCACCCTGGCGGCGGATACCCGCAAGGGATTGCGCCCCAGCTTCACGCCGGCGGCGGAACCCGCCATGGCGGAATCCCTCTACGAGTACTTTGTCGAGTGCCTGGGAAGGGATATTCCCTCGCTGGCCACCGGCCGCTTTGGCGCGGACATGCAGGTGTCGCTGTGCAATGACGGGCCGGTGACATTTTTGTTGGAAGGGTGATGGAGAGATAAGTCTGACGTCTGACGCTGGACGTCTGACGCAAAAGCCTGCGCAACTACCAATAACTTCAGCAGATTTCAGGGCCAGGGGGCGAACTTCCTGGCATCGCTCGGGCAATCTTGGCGTCAGACGTCAGACGTCAGACGTCAGACCCAAAACCCTTTGCCAAGCTTCTTCGCTACCGGCGCCAGTTTGAGGCGGGTATAGACCGGCACGCCGTTTCTGTATTCGGGGTAGGACTCCCCCTGAATGAGGGGGGAGAGGTAGTCCCGGGCCTTGTCGGTGATGCCGAATCCGTCCTGGGTGATAAAGTCCCGGGGGAGCATTTTTTCAACATTGGCGATGCGCTCCAGGGGTGCTTCCCCCAGGTTCCAGCGGTAGCGCTTGCCCTTGGCTCTGTCGATGGTCACCATCACCGCGTTCTTGCCCGCCAGGGCGTATTCCACTGCCGCCTGTCCCACGGCATAGGCCTGCTCCACATCGGTGGCGGAGGCAATATGGCGGGCTGACCGTTGCAGGTAATCCGCCAGCGCCCAGTGGTATTTGTAGCCCAGCTTGCCCTTGATCAACTCCGCCAGGGTGGGCGCGACACCGCCAAGCTGCTTGTGGCCAAAGGCGTCGGTGTGGGCGGAGGCGGCCACCAGGGTGCCATCCCGGTAGCGGGCGCCCTCGGAGGCGACGATCACGCAGTAGCCATTTTTTTTCACGGTGGCATCAACCCTTTTCAGAAACTTTCCCTCGGCGAAGGGGATTTCCGGAAACAGGATGATGTGCGGCGCATCCCCCTCCCGGGCCGCGGCGAGTCCGCCGGCGGCGGCGATCCAGCCGGCATGGCGGCCCATCACTTCCAGGATGAATACCTTGGTGGAGGTCTCGCACATGGAGGCCACATCCAGGCTCGCTTCGCGGGTGGACACCGCCACATACTTGGCCACCGAGCCAAAGCCCGGGCAGTTGTCGGTAAATGGCAGGTCGTTGTCCACGGTCTTGGGGATATGGATGGCCTGGATCGGATAGCCCATTTTTTCCGACAGTTGCGAAACCTTCAGGCAGGTGTCGGCGGAATCTCCACCGCCGTTGTAGAAGAAATAGCCGATATTGTGCGCCTTGAAGACTTCGATCAGGCGTTGGTATTCGGCGCGGTTTTCCTCCAGGCTCTTGAGCTTGTAGCGGCACGAACCGAAGGCGCCGGAAGGCGTGGTCTTGAGTCCGGCAATGGCGCTGGCGCTTTCCTTGCTGGTGTCGATCAGGTCTTCCCGTAGCGCGCCGATGATGCCATTGCGACCGGCGTACACCTTGCCGATCTTGTCCCGATGCCGCCTCGCCGTTTCGATCACGCCGCAGGCGCTGGCGTTGATCACGGCGGTGACGCCGCCGGACTGGGCGTAAAAGGCGTTTTTCCTGGGCATCGTTTCCTCGGCGGGACAGGCTGTTTGCGGGGCGGCAATGATACTGTAATTGACCCCCCATTGCACAAAGCCCGCACCGGGCTTCCCACTGTGGCGGCTGGATGGCGGCGGTGCCATAATCCCGCCATTGTCGGCGGCGCGAACAGGCTTCGATGCATATCCATATCCTCGGTATTTGCGGCACATTCATGGGCAGTCTGGCGATTCTCGCCCGTGAGGCGGGGCATCGCGTCACCGGTGCCGACGCCAATGTCTATCCCCCCATGAGCACTCAACTGGCGCAGGCCGGCATTGCCCTGACGGAAGGCTATGATCCCGGCCAGCTCGATCCGGCGCCGGATCTGGTGGTGGTGGGCAATGCCCTGTCCCGGGGCAATCCCTGTGTGGAGTACCTGCTCAACAAGGGGCTTCCCTACACCTCTGGCCCCCAGTGGCTGGGGGACTATTTTCTGCGGGATAAATGGGTGCTGGCGGTGGCGGGAACCCACGGAAAAACCACCACCACCGCCATGCTGGCG
>JBJHDJ010000299.1:0-3967 GCA_050486485.1 Porticoccaceae bacterium | reverse complement strand
TGAGCGTGACCACCGCCTGGCACGGGCTGGTGGACCGGGGAAGGCTACAGCGGGGAGAGTGCGCCCTGGTACTGGGCGCCGGTGGCGCCACGGGCCATGCCGCCGTGCAGATCGCCAAATACCTGGGTGCCAGGGTGATCGCCTCCGCCTCCAGCGCCGAGAAGCGCCACCTCTCGCTGCGTGGCGGCGCCGATGCCGCCGTGGACAGTCGCTCAAGCCAGTGGCGACAGGAAGTTTTGGCCGCCAACGGGGGACACCCCGTCGACCTGGTCTTCGATCCGGTGGGGGGCGGCGCCACGGAACCCGCCTTCCGCTCCCTGGCGGTCGATGGCCGACACCTGGTGGTGGGGTTTGCCGCCGGCATCACCTCGCTGGCCACCAATCTACCCCTGCTCAAAGCCGCCAGCCTGGTGGGGGTGAACCTGCAAAAATTCGGTGAAGCGCAGCCGGAAAAAGCCCGCGCCAACGCACGGACAGTGCTCGATCTTGCCGAGCAGGGCCTGTTCAGGCCCGTGGTCGCCAAGCGCTATCCGCTGGGGAACTTTATCCAGGCCATGGAGGAAGCCCAGCGGGGAGACACCGCGGGGCGGATTGTATTGGATATTAGCTAACACCCACCCCAAACCACAAGGAGGCAACACTATCAAAGGACAGCAGCAACCTGCTACAGGAAATAACCCTTGGAAAAGATGGCTCCCTGTTCCGCTCATGCGGCAGCCGGCAGCGAGCCCCTCATAGCAATAACGAAAACCGAGAGGAAACATCCTATGAACGCAAAACTCTACCAGTCGATTGTTATCGCCACGGCGACCATGGGCGGCCTTGCCACGCCGGCCATTGGCCAGGAAGCACCGGGATTCAGGCTCGAGGAGGTGGTGGTCACCGCCCGGCGCAGGGAGGAACGCCTGCAAGAGGTTCCCATCTCCATGACAGTATTCACCCAGGAGCACATCAGCAACGCCAATGTGGTCAATGCCGGCGATCTGGCCCTCTACACCCCATCCCTCAACGCCAACACCCGGTTGGGCAACGACCTGACATCTTTCGCCATTCGCGGTTTTTCCCAGGAATTGCGAACCACCGCTTCCGTGGGGGTATTCTTTGCCGAAGTGGTCGCCCCCCGAGGGTCCAATACCCAGCAATCCGGTGACGGCGCAGGGCCCGGCGACTTCTTCGATCTGGAAAATATCCAGGTGCTGAAAGGCCCCCAGGGCACCCTGTTCGGACGCAACACCACTGGCGGGGCGGTGATGCTCACCCCCCGCAAACCCATCGATGAATTCGAGGGCTATGTGGAGGGCTCCGTGGGTAACTTCGACATGCGGCGTATCCAGGGGGTTATCAATATCCCATTCACCGACAGCGTACGCCTGCGATTTGGCATCGACAGCCAGAAGCGTGAAGGCTACCTCAAGAACATTCTCGATATCGGCCCGCGGGATTTCGCCGATATCGACTACACCGCATTGAGGGCAAGCATGGTGGTGGACATCACCGACAGCCTGGAAAACTACACCATCATCAAGGCCCTAGAGTCAGAGAATAACGGCCAGCCGGGCTCCATCCTGGTGTGCAACCCCGCTGCCGGCTTTGGCTCCCTGTGCGCCGGTGACTTAGCGCGGCGAGCGGAAACAGGTAATGATGGATTCTTCCAGTTGCCAAGCTCGAACCCGGACCCCTTCAGCAAGCAGGACTCCTGGCAGGTTATCAACACCACCACCTGGCAGATCAACGACCGGCTGACCGCCAAGAATATTTTTTCCTATGTCGAACTGGAAACCCACTACAACAACATGCTCTACGGCACCGACTGGCAGGTGCCGATATTTTCCGGGGCGCCCTTTGCCAGCCCCATTGTCGGCAGCCAGGAGCTGATCTTCGCCTACGGAGGAACTCGGGATGGTCAGCCCAACACCGATCAGCGCACCATGGTGGAGGAAATCCAACTACAGGGCACCGCCCTGGATGACCGCCTCACCTGGCAGGGGGGCTTGTACTACGAAAAGAGCAAGCCTAAGGGACTGATGGGCACACAATCACCCGGCACCATATCCTGTGACCATCTAAGCACCCGAGCCACCAACCCCGCCGATTTCCGTTGCAATGATTTGTTCGCTGTGTTGACTGGCAACCCCGTCGGCAGTGTCACCCATGGCCCCCACAAGGCCACCTACACCAACAAGGCCGCTTATTTTCAGGGAACCTACGACTTCACCCAGCAGTGGAGCGCCACGGCCGGGATTCGCTACACCCACGACAAGACCGAGGGTTTTTCCGCCTACCGGGTCTACCGCTTCCCCGGCTCCCTCAACGGTGGTTACTTCCCGCCTGTCGAAATCGATGTTGATCCGGATATACGCAATCCACGGGTCACCAGCAAGGAACCCACCTGGCTCTTGGGTATCGACTACCAACACTCGGAAAATGCGTTGTTTTACGGAAAATATGCCCGAGGCTACCGACAGGGCAGCGTGAATACGGCAGCTCCCGACGGGCTCAATACCCACGGACCGGAAAAAGTGGATGCCTACGAGATGGGCGCCAAGCTCAGTTTCCATGCCCCCATTCCCGGCACCTTCAATGTGGCGATTTTTTACAACGACTTCCAGGATCAGCAGATTCAGTTCAGCATGCTGCTAAACACAGGGGTCGGCACCACCTCCATCGTCAATGCGGGTAAATCCAGAATTCAGGGCGTCGAAGTGGAGAGCACCCTGCAATTCACCGACAACCTGATGATGAGCCTGAGTTACGCCTACCTAGACACGGAGATCAAGAAACTGACACTGCCGCAGGTTTCACCTGAGTTGGGCAGTGTGGTGGGGGTTACCGGGGCCGTGGGCGAGCCCCTGGCCTACACGCCGGAACACAGCCTTGTGCTGACGGCAAACTATCGTCTGCCGGTGGACGCCCGTTGGGGTGAGATGGTCGCTTCCGCCACCTATGTCTACACCGACAAGCAGCAGGCGGTATCCCGGGCATCGTCGCCCTTCGCGGTACTGCCTTCCTACGAAGTGGTGAATCTCAACTTCAACTGGCGGGAAATTGCCGGCGGACCCGTGGACCTCTCCCTGTTTGCCACCAACGCCCTCAATGAGAAATATGTACATTACCTTTCCGGCAACTGGAATACGGGACTTGAACAGGGCAATGTGGGATTGCCAAGGATGTACGGCCTGCGGCTCAGGTATAACTTCTGAGGCTGATCAGTCCAATTCCACAGGCGTTTGCCCCATGGGCAAGCGTCTGTGGTGCCGACAATCCAGTGCAACTGAACCTTGGGGCTTCATCGACAGGTCTCAGCCCCGCTGCCCACCATCCACCCTGAGGATGGCGCCGGTGGTGAAGGCGCTGGCATCGCTGGCCAGCATCAGCACCGCGCTGACGATTTCCGCCGGATCGCCGGGGCGTCGCGCAAAATTGGTGAACTGGGCAATCACTTCCTCGGTCCAGTCCCCATGGGCCTCGGTGAGGAAGGGGCCGGCGGAAATGCCGTTGACCCGCACCTTGGGTCCGTATTCGCTGGCCAGGGACACAGTCATGGCGTTGAGGGCGGCCTTGGCGCCGCCATAGGGCACCACCCCTGGCAGCGCCATCAGAGCCCCGGTGGAACTGATATTGATGATGGCGCCGCCGTTCCCCTGGGACATGCGGTGACCGACAAGGCTGGCGAGCCGGAACGGCCCCTTGAAATTGAGGTTGACCACGGCGTCGAACAGCTTTTCCGTCACTTCGTGACTGGCGCAGGCGGGGGACATGCCGGCGTTGTTGATCAGAATATCCACCCTGCCGAACGCCCGGTAGGCGGCATCCACCAGCCTGTCACATTGCTCCCAGCGACCCACATGGGCGGATACCGCCAGGGCGCGGCGGCCCAGGGCCCGCACCGCTTCCGCCACCCGCTCGCAGGCTTCCAGCTTGCGGCTGGCGACAATGATGTCGGCGCCCCGTTCCGCCAGGGCCATGA
>JBJHDJ010000298.1:0-3968 GCA_050486485.1 Porticoccaceae bacterium | reverse complement strand
GTGGTGATGCTCGACGCCTACTGCCCCCATATGGGCACCCACTTTGGCAAGAGCCGCGCTTCCGCCACCGTCACCAGCGGCGCTTACCTGGAGGGGGACAACATTCGCTGCCCCTTCCACGCCTGGCGCTTCGGACCCGACGGGCGCTGCAACCACATCCCCTATTTCGACGGCCCCATCCCCGAGCAGGCGCGGGTGAAAAGCTGGCATGTGGAGGAGCGCTGGGGCATCGTGTTCTGCTGGCACGATCCCGAGGGCCAGAACCCTGATTTCCCCCTGCCGGAATTGCCCGAGTGGGAGGATCCCCGCTTCCTGCGCTGGCAAGGTCTCGATCTTGTGGGAGATCTCAATCACCCCATCGAGGTGTTCGACAACATGTCGGACGCCCCCCACCTGACCCATCTCCACGGCGGCGGCGCCGTGCTGGCCTACGAGAACGAGGTGGACGGCCACCTCTATCACCAGCGGGAAACCATGGGGGAGGGGGTGGCGTCCACCGTCGAAACCGGCATCCTGATGGGTGACGGGGCCGGTTCTTCCGCCACGGGGGAGAGGGATCCGGAAAAAACAATGACCACGGTGGGGGCCTACCACGGCCCCGGCCTGATGCTGTCTCGCTTTATCGAGGCCCGCGGCATCCAACTGCTGTGCACCACGCCCATCGACGACGGCCACTGCCGGGTCACTTCCGCCGCCATGCTGAAATCCCCAAGCGGCAATGCCGACGCTACCGCCGACGGGCAGGTGCGCCAGCGCTACGCCAGTCTACTGGTGGACGGTCTGCGCCGGGACGGGGAAGTGTGGCTCCACAAGAAACCGGCCTTGCGGATTCTCAAGCTGCCCACCGACGGGCCCTTCGGCCAGGCCCGCAAGTGGTACAGTCAGTTCTTCAACCCCAGGGCCATGGCGCCGGGGATTCTCCAGGGAGTCAGTGGCAAACATGTGGTCAGGAACATCCCGCCCTGGAGCGACAGCCCCTACGCCGCCCTGTTGGCATCCTGGTCCTGAGAGGAGGCAACGGCGATGGAATACAGACAACTGGGACGATCCGGCGTCAGGGTCAGCGCCCTGGGGCTCGGGGTGATGACCTTCGGCGCCCAGACCGACGAGGCGGAGGCCTTCCGCCAGCTGGACATGGCCCTGGACGCGGGCATCACCCTTTACGACACCGCGGAGAACTACCCGGCGCCGGTCGACGCCGCCACCCAGGGCCGCTCCGAGGAAATCCTTGGCCGTTGGATCCGCGCGCGGGGCGCGCGGGATCGCGTGATCATCGCCACCAAGGTGGCGGGTCCGGGCAACGGCCCCGGCAACATGGATCACATTCGCGGCCCCGGGCGCCGCCTCGACCGCGCCAATATCAGCGCGGCGGTGGACGCCAGCCTGGGCCGCTTGGGCACGGAAGTGATCGATCTCTACCAGGTGCACTGGTCCGAACGGCCGGTCACCACCCTGCGCCGATCCCGCTTCTCCCACATCCCCGATGCCCCCGGCCTGGTGCCCATCGAGGAAACCCTGGAGGCCCTGGCGGAGCAGGTGCGGGCCGGCAAGGTTCGCCACATCGGGGTGTGCAATGAGTCGCCCTGGGGGCTGATGCGCTACCTAACCCTTTCCGAGCGGCACGGCCTGCCCCGGGTGGCCAGTATCCAGAACAGTTACAGCCTGCTGGATCGGCTGTTCGAGCAGGGGCTGGCGGAAATCGCCCTGCGCGAACAGGTGGGGTTGATAGGCTACTCCCCTCTGGCCAGCGGCCTGCTCAGTGGCAAGTACGAAGAGGGTAAACCCCTCGAGGGCAGCCGTTCCAGTCTGTTCACCGGCTTCGCCACCCGCTTCAGGCCGGCGGTGCTGGAGGCCACCGCCGCCTATGTGGCGATTGCCCGGGAGGCCGGCATCGAACCCGCGGCCCTGGCCATCGCCTTTGCCCGCCAGCAGCCATTCATGGCGTCGGTATTGATCGCCGGACGCACCGCAAGCCAGTTGCAGGCGAACCTGAAAGGTGCCGATGTGGTATTGCCCAAGGATGTCGTCCGGGCTGTCAATGCCGTTCACGACGCCCATCCCAGTCCGGCCTGTTGACTGTCCGGGCCGGCTTCACCGCCAGTTGATCGGGGCTGAAACCCCGCTTGACCCTGTGGCCCATCGGGGTCTCGAGCCGACCGGCTCCCCTGCTATAGTGGGGGAAATAACCATAGCGAGGGCTTCTCGATGTTGTTCGGCGGAAAACTGAAACCGTCCCGCATACCCTTGAACTGGGACGATGTCACCCCGGAATGGATGACCGCGGCCATCGCCAGCCATCACCCGGATGCGCAAGTCTCGGAAGTGAAAATCATCACCCGCGACGACGGCACCAACAGGCGCGCCCGCTTTGGCCTTTCCTACGCCCACGGGTCGGGTCCGGAGACGGTGTTCGTCAAGGCCCACGCCGCCAGCCACCGCTGGGTGCACTTTCGCAACGGCAATCTGTTCAACGAGGCGCGCCTGTTCGCCAGCGGCGCCGAGCTGCCCCTGGATCACCCCAGGGTCTACAAGTCCATCGTCGATTACCTGCGGCTGGATTTCCTGCTGCTGATGGAGGATCTCAGGCAGCGCGGCGCCGACCCCAGGGACGCCACCCGGCCCATGACGGTGGAGCAGGTGGCCAATGGCCTCAGGGGCTTGGCCCGGGTGCACAGCAGGTATTGGGGCATTTCCAACAGCAGCCATCCCAGGCTGCGCTGGATGAAGACCTGGAAACCCACCAAGGGCTGGCAGGTGGGTTTGCGCAACCGCGTTCCCCTGGGCATGGAGCGGGGACGGGATGTGCTGCCCGCCAACATTGCCGCCCTGTCCTCCGACCGGGTGGTGGATCTGTGGGTCGATTATGTCAACACCCTGACCCGACACGGCGTGACCCTGACCCATGGCGATGCCCATATCGGCAACACCTATGTACTGCCGGACAACGATGTGGGCTTTCTCGACTGGCAGGTGGTGAGGCGCGGCAACTGGTCCCAGGATGTGGGTTATTTCCTGGTGGGTTCCCTCACCGTGGAGGATCGCCGCGCCAGCGAGAGGGAACTGATGGAAATCTACCGTGAGGCCCTGGATGTCCCGGCTGCCGAGCGGCCCTCCCGGGAGCAGGCTTGGCTGACCTACCGCACCACGCCCGCCTACGGGCTGGCCATCTGGCTGTCCACCCTGGGCACCGACGGCTGGCAGCCCCACGAGATTTCCCGCGCCCTCGCCGAGCGCTATGCCGTCGCCTTCGAGGAGCTGGATTGCCTGGACGCCCTGCGGGAGGTGGGAGCCTAGCCCCCCTCCCTCTATTGGCTGGAGACCTCCTCCCACAGGAAGGCGAACGATCCTGGCGCCGTGGCGTCGCTGGAGGGCATCTGGCCGGACTTGGCGCGGCTCAGCAAATCGTTGGTGAAAGTGGCGGGATCCTCCGCTTCCACCTCGAAAATCGCCAGGTGTTGGTAACTGTGGGTGGCGGGCACCACCTGGGCGCTGGCGGGCTTGAAGCGGCGCACCGACTTGACCCCCTGGCATTGCATCAGGGACGGCAGGTGCTCGTTGGCGTACCAGTCCTCGTACTCCTGTTCCCTGCCAGGGACAGCGTTGGCCAATCCGACAAAAACAAAGCGAGCCATGGGTGGTTTCCTCCTGTTGATGATTGATTCTGGGGTGGTGGGTCGTGGTGGGTTACGCCTGCGGCTAACCCACCCTACGGTAAAACGCCAGCACCCTGACATGGGTGGATTTCCTCTCTACTTCTACCGCCACAAGCACCAATTAAGCTGGATTGAGCGCAGCAATGGCGATCACAGCGCGGCTTGAGGGTGGGTTGTGGTGGGTTACGACTGCGGCTAACCTGCCCCCTACGGGTCACGACTACAACACCCTGACCCGGGTAGGATGGGTTGAGCGCAGCGATACCCATCAAATTCCACCGTCGATGACTGCGGGAGCGATGGCCTTCACTGTGC
>JBJHDJ010000297.1:0-3975 GCA_050486485.1 Porticoccaceae bacterium | reverse complement strand
CTGGATCGCTTTTCGCGGTTCTTTGTCGCGCCCTTGTTCACGCCGGAATTTGTCGATCGCGAGCGCCATGCGGTGGACTCCGAGTACCACCTGGGCCTAAGGGACGACGGTCGCCGGGAGTGGGATGTACTGCGGGAGCTGGCCAATCCCGGCCATCCCCTGTCCCTGTTTTCGGTGGGCAACCTGGACACCCTGGAGGACCGTGAAGGCAGACCGGTGCGGGATGACCTGCTGGACTTCTACGAACGCTACTACTGTGCCAGCCTGATGACCCTGGTGGTGTTGGGCCGTGAGGACCTCGATGCGTTGGAGGCCATGGCGCGCGACAGGTTCGCCGAAGTTCCCAACCGCGATGCCGAGCTTCCCCTGTGGGACGAACCCCTGTTCGATCGCGATCTGCCGTTCCGGGTATTCGTCACCCCGGAAAAGGAACTGCGTCAGTTGAGCATCAACTTCCCCCTGCCGCCGGTGTCGCCATTCTGGGCTGTCAAACCGACGGATTTCCTGGCCCATCTCCTGGGCCACGAAGGGGAGGGCACCCTGCTGGCGGAACTCAAGCGTCTCGGGCTCGCGGAATCCCTGATGGCGGGGCTGGCCTTCGACAGTCGCGGCGATGCCCTGTTCAGCGTGTCCATCGGCCTCACCGAAGCGGGGATACTACAGCACGAGGGGATTACCCAGGCCTTTTTCGACTGGCTCGCCCTGGTCACCGAGCAGGGGTTGGAGCAGTGGCGCTACGACGAGGTGGCGAACCTGTCCCAGGTGGCCTTCCGTTTCGCCGACAAGCAGCGGGCAAGCGCCACGGTGCGCAGGCTCAGCACCCTCATGCACCACTATCCGCCAGCGGAAGTGCTGCGTGGGCCACATTATTTCCGGGATTTCGACCTCGCGGTGATCACTGACTTCGCCGCGCGGTTGCGCCCCGACAACGCCTTTATCAGCCTGGTGGCCGGCGGCTTCGAGACCGACCAAAAGACCCGCTATTATCAGGTACCCTTCAGGGTGGAGCCCCTGACGGTCGACGATATCGCCAGCCAGGGCGCGCCGGTTCTGGCGGATCTCGCCCTGGCCCTGCCGCAACCCAACGAATTCATTCCCGAGAACCTGGTGGTGCTGGAGGACCCCGAGGCCGCCCCCGTTCCGCGCTCCGTGGCTGAAGGTGGCCATGGACAGGAACTGTGGCACTACCTGGATCAACGCTTCAACAGCCCCCGGGCGCTGTTCGAGGCGCGCATCGCCATCCCCGGCCTCGAGGACCTGCGTCGAGAGACCTTGCTGGACCTCTACCGCGCCATGGTGGCGGATCAACTTTCGTCGCGCACCTATCCGGCCGCCCAGGCGGGTCTCGGTTTCAGCATAGGGCGCTGGGACAGCGGCCTGTCCCTGCGGGTGCAGGGCTACAGCGAAAAGCAGTCGCTACTGTTGGAGGAGATCGTCGCGGCCATGGCTTCACCGGAGTGGGACGAGGCTCGATTCGAGCGGCTGCGCAACCAGATGATGCGCCAGTGGCGCAACACCACTCGGGACTGGCCCATCAGTCAGGTCATCGCGCGGCTGTCGCCCCTGTTGAGGGACACCTGGCTGCCCCTGGAGAAGGCCGAAGCCCTGGAGTCCCTCACCCTGGAGGATATGCAGGCGTTCGCCGCTGAAATTTTTTCCCAGAGCCACGCCCGTTTCTATGCCGGTGGCAACCTGGATGAGTCCGCCGCCATCACCCTGGCCAGTCTCGTCAGTGATGGGCTGTCCCTGGGGGGTGGCGAGGAGGCCATCCCTGTCGACTACCGGGTGCGCAGGCTGGCAGCCGCGGACCCGTTGGCCACGGTGCCGGTGTTCGTGGAGCAGGGGGACAACGCCGCCCTGTTGTTCTTGCAGGGGACCGAGGACAGTCTCGAGGAACGCGCCCGATTCGCCCTGTTGCAGAAGCTGGCCGAGGCGCCGTTCTACTCCGAGTTGCGCACCGAGCGGCAACTTGGTTATGTGGTCGGCAGTGGAATTTCTCCCATGCACCTTGTTCCCGGGCTGATATTTTATGTACAGTCTCCGGGCCACGACCCCGACAGCCTGAGGGAGGAGATCGACGGGTTTCTGAGTCGCTATCAGGCCCGCCTTCAGGATTTTTCCGGCGAGGATTTCGAGCGAATCCGCCAGGCGGTGCTGGCCGGTATCGAGGAGCAGCCGAGGAGTGTGTTGGAGCTCGGCGCCAGGCACCTGGAATCCCTCAATCTGGGATTCACCGACTTCGATTTCCGCGACCGGTTGGCGGCGGCCATCCGCGCCCAGACCCTCGACGATGTGCAGGCAGCCTATCGGCGGGTCCTGCTGGGATCCCGGCGGGGGGTGTGGCTGGTCACCAGCCGCGATCCCGCCGACAGCGACCTGGATCGGGAATCCCTGGGCGGCATCATGGACGGTGTCTACAGTTATCCCCAGTGATGCCCGTGGCGTCGCGGTACACGCTATCACATCACAGGGCCGCCAATGGCGGCGGCCCTGTCCCGGCAAACGCAGAGTCCCGTACACTTGGTGCGCCGTGGCGGTCGCCGACCGTCCCGCTTGTCATCGTGTTTGCTGGGTAAACTCTGTAGAATCAGGCTATTCAACATATTGAGGATCGCAGCGCATATGCCCCAGGATAAAGACCCCACCGAAACCCGGGAGTGGCTCGAGGCACTGGAGTCCGTCATCAAATTTCAGGGTGAGGAACGGGCCGGCTTCCTGGTCAAGCAGCTCCTCGACAAGGCCACTGAATCCGGTATTCCCACCCCGGACGCCGTTACCACCCCCTTTCGCAATACCATTCCCCCCCATCAAGAAAAACGCATGCCCGGCGATCTGTTCATGGAGCGCCGTATCCGCTCCCTGGTGCGCTGGAATGCCCTGGCCATGGTGATGCGCGCCAACGAGGCCAGTGCCGGGCTGGGGGGGCATATCTCCACCTTTTCCTCGGCGGCGACGCTATACGATGTGGGTTTCAACTACTTTTTTCGCGGCCGCAATGGCGACCAGCTCGACGACCTGATCTACTTCCAGGGGCACAGCGCGCCAGGTATCTACGCTCGCTCGTTTCTGGAAGGGCGGTTTGACGAGGAGCAACTGGATCATTTTCGCCGCGAGGTGGATGGCAAGGGGTTGTCCTCCTACCCACATCCCTGGCTGATGCCCGACTACTGGCAGTTTCCCACCGTGTCCATGGGCCTCGGCCCCATCCAGGCCATTTACCAGGCCCATGTGATGCGCTACCTCTCGGCCCGCGGCCTGGTGCCCCGGGGCGACCGCAAGGTGTGGGCCTTTCTCGGCGACGGCGAGTGCGACGAACCGGAAAGCCTCGGGGCCATCTCCCTGGCCGGACGGGAAAGCCTGGAAAATCTTGTGTTTGTCGTCAACTGCAACCTGCAACGGCTCGACGGCCCGGTGCGTGGCAATGGCAAGATCATCCAGGAACTGGAAGGTGTGTTCCGCGGCGCCGGCTGGAATGTCATCAAGGTGGTGTGGGGCCGGCTGTGGGACCCGCTGCTGGAACAGGACAAGCTCGGCCAGTTGCAGAAGGTGATGAACGAGGTCTGCGACGGCGAGTTGCAGAACTGCAAGAACAACGGCGGCGCCTATGTGCGCGAGCATTTTTTTGGCCGTTATCCGGAGCTCAAGGAAATGGTCAAGGATATGACGGACAAGGACATCCAGTACCTGAACCGGGGCGGTCACGACCCCTACAAGGTCTACGCCGCCTATGCCCAGGCCATGGAAGCCAGTGGCAAGCCCACGGTGATCCTCGCCATGACGGTGAAAGGCTACGGCATGGGCGCCGCCGGCGAGGCCGCCAACGACACCCACTCGGTGAAGAAGCTCGACCTGGAGAGCCTGCGCAATTTCCGCGATCGCTTCGGCATTCCCATCCCCGACGATCAGCTGGAAAAGGTGCCCTATTACCGTCCGCCGCCGGACAGCCCGGAAATCACCTACATGAAGCGCCGCCGC
>JBJHDJ010000296.1:0-2500 GCA_050486485.1 Porticoccaceae bacterium | reverse complement strand
CCAATGAGCGGGCTGCGTATTCTAAAGATCGCCACCCTTTTGTCAAGACCAGAACAGCAATAAAACCACCCCGATCACCGCCACCAAAACCACCCAAAAACAACCCGGCGTCCGGCAGAGGCGCGCATTCTAGCGACTCCCCGCACCCTGTCAACTCACTTTACCAACTATTTTTCACCACACTGCTTTACAAGGGGTTTTCCGGGGCCGACAGGGCCTCGGCTAGTCAGCCATTCACCACTTTTGGCAAGGCCGTGGACGCGGAGAAGTCACTGATGGCCCGCAACAGTTGGCGACAGGTGATCTGCCCCACCAGCTTGCCGTCGCGGACCACCGGGCGCCGGCGGCGACCGTTGCGCACCATTTCATTGGCGACATCGACGATATCGTCCACCGGCGCGGAGATTGAGACCCCCTCCGCCGGAGTCATGTAGTCACCCACCACCCCCACATACCGACGGCCTTCGTAGGTGGCGGAGAGAATGGCCTTGAGGCAATCCAGTTCGGACAGCACCCCCAGCAACATGCCTTGAGCGTCCACCACGCAGAGACCCGAAATACGGTTGTCGAGGATGCTGGCCACTGCCTCGAAGATATCCGCCTGCGGCCCAATGGTCGCCGGCTTGTGGAGCATGTAGTCGCTGAGTTCCACGGAATGAAACATGGTGCACCTGCCTTACTTGCGCTACCAAATGGATGGCGGCTCCCAACGAGCTGAAACCACCCGCCTCCCTGGGAGGATAGTCCTTTGTTCACAGGAGGAAAGTCCTTCCGGAAAGGAAAGCTTGACCAGGATCAATGGACGGGCCAAAACGGCGCTATCAGGAGGTCGGCGAGATGCCCTACAGGGTGGGGAAGCTATTCCCCCCAGCGTGGTACAAGGGACTGGTCGATGCCGAGTTGATCCAGAATGCGGGCGACCACGAAGTCCACCAGGTCTTCAAGGGTACGGGGTTGCTGGTAGAAGCCGGGACTGGCGGGCAGGATGGTGACCCCGAGGCGGGCCAGCTTGAGCTGATTCTCGAGGTGGATTGCCGACACCGGGGACTCCCTGGGCACCAGAATGAGCTGGCGGCGCTCCTTGATGGCCACATCGGCGGCGCGCTCGATCAGGTTGTTGCTGGCGCCGCAGGCAATGGCGGAAATACACCCGCCGCTGGCGGGGCAGATCACCATGGCGGATGGCGACGCGCTGCCCGAGGCCACGGGTGCGAACCAGTCATCCCGGGTGAACACCTGAATCTGTCCCGGCTCGGCATCAAAATTGGCGGCAAGGAAGTCCTCCAATCGCTCGTCGGGAGGCAGCTCCAACTCGGTCTCGGTTTCCACCACCACCCGCGCGGCGCTGGACAACAGAAAATACACTTCGACACCGGCCTGTACCAGGCAATCCAGCAGCCGTAGGCCATAGGCAGCACCGGACGCGCCGGTCATGGCCAGGGTGACGGTACGGGGAAAGTCAGCCATGGGATACCTCCTGCCGTAGCGCGGCCAGCAATTTTCCGTGAAACCCCTGAAAGCCGCCATTGCTCATCACCACCACATGGCAGGGCTCGGTGGCGGCAAGGCAGGTGGCTGCGACCAATTCGTCGATGTCGGCGTGGGCGGTTGCTGGCACCGGACTCTGATCACAGACCTCCGACAGTGCCCAGTCCAGGTTGTCGGGCTGGAACCACAACACCTGATCCGCCGCCCGGGTGGCCGCCGCCAGCTGTTCCTTGTGAAGGCCCAGTTTCATGGTATTGGAGCGCGGCTCGATGACCGCCACGATGCGCTCACTCCCGACCCGCCTGCGCAAGCCGTCCAGGGTGGTGGCAATGGCGGTGGGATGGTGGGCAAAATCGTCGTAGACCCTGACACCGCCATGCTCCCCTATCAACTCCATGCGCCGCTTGACCCCGGCAAACCGCCCCAGGGCCTGAATGGCGGCTTCGGGGACGACCCCCACATGGCGGGCCGCGGCCATGGCCGCCAACCCATTGCGGACATTGTGCAGACCCGTCTGACCCCAGCGCACACGGCCCACCTCCCTGCCGGCCAACTTGACGGCGAAGTCGCTGCCATCGTCCCGGTGGAGATGGAAGCTCCAATCCCCCTGCTCCCCGAAGGACTCCACCGGCGTCCAGCACCCCCGGGCAAGGGTCTCGCCAAGATTGTCGTCAGCGGCGGCGCACAGGATCCTGCCCTCCCCCGGCACGGTGCGCACCAGGTGGTTGAACTGGGTCTGAATGGCGGCGAGATCGGGAAAGATATCGGCGTGATCGAACTCCAGATTATTGAGAATCAGCGTGCGCGGGCGGTAGTGCACGAACTTGGAGCGCTTGTCGAAAAAGGCCGTGTCGTATTCATCCGCCTCCACCACGAAAAAGGGGGTGGCGCCGCCGCGGGCCGACACCCCGAAATTGGCCGGCACCCCTCCCACCAGGAACCCCGGCGCCATGCCGGCAGCCTCGAGAATCCACGCCAGCATGGCGGTGGTGGTGGTTTTTCCGTGGGTTCC
>JBJHDJ010000295.1:0-3980 GCA_050486485.1 Porticoccaceae bacterium | reverse complement strand
CACCAGTGCCGCCTCGTCCTCGTCGGCGGAGCAGAACTCAACGGTGCCGAGGATATAGCCCAGCAGGTTGGAGTGGCGCAACAGTGCGGCCTTGGGGGCAGCGGTGGTGCCGCTGGTGAAAATCTGCGCGGCGATGCCCTCGCCCTCCCGCTCCTCGCCGGAGGCTGACTCGGCGGCGGACTCGGCGGCGGCCACGAAGTCTCCACGGGTGAGACAGCGGTGATTGCCGCCGGGGCTGAGGCGCTGACTGCGCTCGACATCGCCGATAAGACAGGCCGGGGCGATACGATCCAGCAGGGCGCCGAGATCCGCGTCGGCGAGCCGGTAATTGAGGGGCACATAGGGCACCCCCGCCAGGGCGGCCCCGAACAGGGCGATGGGCGCGGCCTCGCTGCTTTCGTCGAGCAGCGCCACATACTTGCAGCCACTGCTTTCGATCAGCTCGGCGGCGCCCCGGGCGGCGCTCATCAGGGCGCTGTAGGTCCAGCGCCTGCCGTCGCACACCAGGGCGGTGCGATCTGGCGCCGCGTCGGACGCCATCTGCAGAACAAGGGCGATATTCATCCAGCCTGCCCTCAGTCGGAGGAGGGCAGGGGCTTGGCGTCTTTGATCTGGAGCACTTCACCGTCGATGGAAAGCGATCCCTTGCCGGCCTTGACGCACAGCAGTTCGACAGTGCCGGCGGCGTTGACATAGCGCTTGCCGATCAGGGTGCCCTGGCTCAGTTCCGGGTCCGCGGCGGCGGGTTCGGCGGGCTTGGCGTCGGCCATGGGCACACCGCCGCACAGGACTGTCAGGCCGCTGCCGCGGATGACCATGACTTCGGTGTCGCACACGGCGCTTTTCAGTTTGGTTCCAGGTTTCATAGGTCTCTCGTCACAGTTGTCAGGCGATTGCGCCCAGGGCTTTCAGGCTTTCGATGCGATCCCACTCCATGCCCAGCTCCATCAACACGATCTCGGTGTGCTCCGAGGCCTGGGGCGCCCGGTTGGTCCGCACCGGCTGGTGGTTGAACTGCACCGGGCCGCGCACCAGCTTGATGGGCGGACCGCCGTCGGAAGCTTCCACCTCGAACAGCATGTCGTTGGCCAGGGCCTGTTCGTCACTGGCGATTTCCATCAGATCCTGCACCGGCGCCCATTGGCCGGAGTAGGTTTTCAGGTGGTTGCGCCAG
This sequence comes from Porticoccaceae bacterium, assembly GCA_050486485.1. Classification (GTDB taxonomy): domain Bacteria; phylum Pseudomonadota; class Gammaproteobacteria; order Pseudomonadales; family Porticoccaceae; genus NAT127. The sequence goes on along the minus strand of JBJHDJ010000295.1, from coordinate 2,806 downwards.
TATTTGAAGTCCTTCTCGGCGAAGGCGTCGCGGATGATATCACTGGCGGGCTCCCAGTGCTTCATCAATGCCTCGGCGGTGGAGAAGCGCTCGTCATCCGCCAGTTCCGGACGCCCGATATGTTCGAAGAAGCTCTTGATGTGGGGGCCGGGGGTGAGGGTGCACATGTTGATGGTGCCGCCATCCGAAGAGTAGTAATTCCCCATCAGCGGGTTGCCGGGGTTGCCCCCGGACATGGGCATGCGGTTGCGGGAAATCTCGCCGTACTCCAGACCCATGTCGATGGAGGTGCCAGCCGCCCACCAGGCGGTGCTGAGCAGGGAGACATCAAGTTCCACCGCCTCGCCGGTGCGTTCGCGGTGCAGCAGCGCGGCGGCGATGCCGCCGGCGATGTTCATGCCGCCAATGGAGTCGCCAAAGGCGGGGATGCCCTGGGACAGGGGGCCATTCAGTTCCTTGGGGGTCATGGCGTCGGCGATGCCGCTGCGGTTCCAGAAGGCGGTGCCGTCGAAGCCGCCGGTGTCCCGCTCGGGACCCTTGTCGCCGTAGGCGCTGCCCCGGGCGTAGATGATATTGGGGTTGGCGGCGCGGATGTGCTCCACATCGAACTTCATTTTCTGGCGCTGGCGGGGCAGGTAGTTGGTCAGAAACACATCGGCGGTCTTGGCCAGCTCATAGATCACCTCCATGCCCTCGGGCTTGGAAATGTCCACCCCGACGCTGCGCTTGCCGCGGTTGGGGTGCTCGACGAAGGGACTGCGATTGGGGTTGGTCTTGATGCCGCCCATATTGACGAAGCCACGCTGGGTGTCGCCGCGCAGGGGGTGTTCGATCTTCAGCACATCGGCGCCCCAGTCGGCGAGGATGGCGCCAGCGGCGGGAACGAATGTGAATTGAGCGATTTCGAGGACTCTTATGCCTTTCATTACCTGCGTCATGGGCGCTCCTGACCTGTGGGAAAACAAGGGCGCATAATAGTAATGCTAAACAGCACTGTTGTATAGGCGGGGGTGGCCAGCGGGGTAGTGGAGAGGTGGTGGCGGAGTGACCGGGTTGCGGAAGCGACACAATCACCCAGTACCATTCGCCTGGCGTCAGTGGTCCCGCAAGGGGCGAAAGAAAGCCCTCAGATCCTCCACCAACAGTTCGGGCTCCTCGGCGGCGGCGAAGTGCCCGCCGCGGGGCATTTCCGTCCAGTGCACCAGGTTGGCGTGTTGCGCGGCCAGTGCCTGGGGAACCTTGCGCAGTTCCTTGGGAAAGACCGCGATGCCGGTGGGCGCCCGCAGGGTGGGGCTGCCGGGGAAGCGAGGGGACCAGGGGGTGCGGAAGGCATCGGCGTAGAAGCGCACCGAGCTGGCGAAGGACTCCGACAGCCAGTACAGGGTGGTGGCCAGCAGCAGGTCGTCGTCGCTGAAGCGGCGGCTGACATCACCCTCGCAGTCACTCCAGTCGCGGCGCCGTTGCAGCATCCAGGCGAGCATGCCCGCCGGGGAGTCGTGCATGGCCCAGGCCAGGGTCTGGGGCTCGAACAGGTGGGTGAGAAAGTGGGTCTGCAGGTCGGGCCGCTCCCGGGGGTCGCCGATGGTGGCGCCGAGCAGGGCTGGAAAGGTCAGATGGGCACCCACCAGGACATCGGCGTGGGCATGGGCCAGTTGCGCGGTGACAAAGGCGCCGGAATCGCCGCCATGGGCGCCGAACCTCCGATAACCCAGTACCTCCGTCACCAGGCGCCGCCACAGGTCGGCGGTTTCCACGAAACCCACCGGTTGTCGCGGGGCGCTGGACCAGGGATAGCCGGGCAGGGCCGGAACGATGACATCGAAGGCGTCCCCGGGGTCGCCACCGCTGGCGGCAGGGTTGGCCAGCGGGTCGATCACGGCGGCGAAATCGTGGAAGGTCCAGGGCCAGCCGTGGCTGAGCACCAGGGGAAGCGGCTCCGGCCCCTGGCCACGGCGGTGGATGAAGTGGATGTCCACGCCGTCGATCTCGGCGCGGAAGTGGGGCTGCCCGTTGAGCCGATCCTGGGCGGCGGCGAAATCGAAACCGTCGGCCCAATAGGCCACCAGGTGTCGCAATTCATCCCCCGGTACCCCCAGTTGCCAGCCCGCCCCGGATCTCTCCGGAGCCCACCGGGTGTGGCGCAACCGCTCCCGCAACTCCTCGGTGGCGGCGGGATCGAAGTGAATCTCGAAGGGTCTGACCGCCGTCATGGTTGATCCCGTGTAACTGTTGTCTGCAAGGTGTGGAGCCTTGGCCAGGGTCTCGTGGCCTCTGGAGGTCGCTTGGCACAGTCAAGCAGAACCATGGGTGCAAGACTGGCTTGCAAACTACCTCAAACCTCCTCACCGTCAACTGCCAACTGCCAACTGCCAACTGCCAACTGCCAACTGCCAACTGCCAACTGCCAACTGCCAACTGCCAACTGCCAACTGCCAACTGCCAACTGCCAACTGCTACCCCCCCAGCGCGGCCTCCACCGCCGCCAGTTCCGACCGCAGCCACATGGTTTCGCTGAGGTTGATATTGCCCGACTCCTCGAGAAGCTGTGCAAGGGCATCCCGCTTGACACTCAAGGCTTCCCGATTGCCGGGTTCGGCGTCGAGGGCGATATCCAGCAGGTGCAGGGCTTCCAGGGGCTTGCCCTCGCTGTGTTTCTTCCCGGCTCTGTGCGCGAGTGCATTGGCGCCACCCGCCAGTTCCGCCAGGTCGCCGTGCACGCTGGAACGGGGCACCCCATAGAGCGATGTGGTGGAGTCGTAGTGGAACCAGCCGGCGTTCTCCTCCCAGATGGCGCGCACCACCCAGG
>JBJHDJ010000294.1:0-3982 GCA_050486485.1 Porticoccaceae bacterium | reverse complement strand
CTTGTGGGCACCGTACACGGGGCCGAAGATGTAATGGGAGGCACCGGACGAGGAAGTGAAGGCAAGCAGCCCCCGGCCCGACTGGATCAGCAGCGGAGCCGCGCACCAGGAGGCGATATAGCCGCCGCGAACCCCCACCGTGAGCATGTCCACCAGGTTGGCGGATTTTTCCCAGAAATTGCCGGGAGCCGTCATCTCGCTGTAATTGGGAAAGGCGTTGTTGACCAGAATATCCAGCTTGCCCTGCTCACGCTCAACCTGCTTGAAGAGCGCCTCGATATCGCTGTCGACACCGTGGTCCACCCGCACCGGGATACCCTTGCCTCCAGCGTCGGTGACGGCCTGCGCGGTTTCGTAGATGGTGCCGGGCAACTGCTTGTCGCCAACTGTCGGCGCGTCCTCCGACTTCTCCGATCTGCCGGTGACATACACGGTGCAACCATGGCTGCCGAGGGCCACGGCAATACCGCGTCCGGCGCCGCGACTGGCGCCGGTTACCACGGCCACGGTGGTGTTCTTTGTGTTTTGTTCGCTCATAACTTCATTCCTGACAGGATCAATAAATAGAGGCTGAGTACCAGGGACTGCAAAATAGGTGGCATCAACGAGACTGATCGTCACAATGGTAGCATAATCGCTACATTGAATTAGCATTGATGATTGTCGCACCCCGGATCCCGTAACCCAGAAGCTCCCTATGAACGACAAGTTGCTGAAGAACAAAACCGCCCTCGTTACAGGCGGCAGTCACGGCATCGGCAAAGCCAGTGCCAGGGCGCTCGCCGAAGCTGGCGCGGCGGTCGTCATCATGGGCCGAACCCGGGATTCCCTGGAGAGAACACAGCAAGAACTGATGCGAGATATCCCGCATGCCAGGATCGAAATTGTTCCCGGAGATGCCTGCGCCAAGGCGGATGTGGTCGCCGCGCTGGAATTTACACACAGTATCAACAATGGCATTGATATCCTTGTGCCGGTTGTCGGCGGCCCGGTATTCAAACCGCTACTGATTAGGGAAGTGGAGGATGTTCGCGAGGAATTCAACCTCAATTTCAACAGCACCTTTCTCATGGTCCGCCACGGTGCGCCGCTGATGAACCGCGACGGGTCCATTGTGTGCGTATCCACCATCGCCGTCACCCAGCCAGGCTGGGGAATGAGTATCTACGCCGCCTCCAAGGCCGCCGTGGAGCGATTTGTCAAGGCGGCCGCCTTGGAACTGGCCGGTGGCGGCCTCCGCATCAACGCCGTGCGTCCCGGCGCCACCCTATCAGCGGAAGATGCCGCCAACCCGCAATTTGCCGCCATGATGGCCGCCTATGTCGCCGAGACCCCCATGGGCCGTCAAGGCTTGCCGGAGGACATTGGTCGTGTGGTGCGCTTCCTGGCGGGGCCCGAGTCCGGTTGGGTCACGGGACAGACCTTTTCTGTTGACGGCGGCTTGGAACAAGGCAAGAGCCCGGATTTCATGGATGCCATGTTCGGCAAGAAAGTCATGGACGCCATCAGAGCAGTCAGAAGCATCGGCGACCGTTGATGCCAAGGGAGCCTCTGAAAAACTTCTGGGCGTCCTGAGCCGCACCCTCGCGCGCTCACGCACTCCTCGTTTATCTATTTGATATGCCTTGGGAACTCTCTGAGCAGCTCGGGGCAGCTCGAGCCGCTCGCGACATTTTTCAGAGATTCCCTATAGATAGCGCCATCAAATAGCGTACGGCCCATGAGCTAAGGGGGGGGACTATTCCCGTGAGCCCCGCTGGCGCGGGCTGGTTTGACCGGTTTTCCAGGACAGCAGCTCAGCGATCGACAATATCCTGTAGGACCCGCGCCAACCAGACTTTCATCGCCGGCGTTCCGTCGCCTTCCAGGGGCGCCAGGGGCAGCATCAGCCTGTAAGTGAAAAAGCCGGTAACCACCAGTATGATTTGTGCCGCGCGCTCCTCCGCATCGGAGCTACCGAACCAGGCTTGCAGCGGCACCATCACATGCTGCTTGAGCAATCTCAGGCTTGACTCCCTGGCCGCCGAATCCCCGGCTGAAAAGACCAGCGCAGGCACCACGCCGGCAGCCTCCCCCTCGCTTTGGAAAAACATGGCGGCGATTTTCTCGCCGAAATGCTCCCGTCCCACCTGGGTGAAGATACTGACATCCAGCCCGGCTTCCAGGGCGGTTTCGAACAATTCCAACTTTGATCCGAAATAGCGCAGAACAAGGGCCGGATTGACATTGGCCAGTGCGGCGATGTCTCGCACGCCGGCTTCCGGGTAACCCCGGGTGGCAAACAGCCGCTGGGCGGCATGGAGAATGGCCTGCTTGGTCTGATCCGTCTGCATTTGGCGGATGGAAGGTGCCCGGGCACTGGATTTTGTCATGGTGGTTGACCAAGTTTAAACGATGGTTTACATTGTAAACGGTAGTTTACTTTATGGTCGGCGCCGTGGAAAGCCCGCGCCGACCCCAGGAAATAGTACCCCAGGAGCCCTCAGATTTGAGTACGCAGAGGCCAATAGCCAAAATTCCGCCCCATGTCCCACCCGATAGGGTGATTGATTTTGATGCTGCCCTGGACCCCGGCCTCAAGGTGGATGTGTTTCGGCGTCTGGCCGAGGTCCGCGACCAATCGCCGCCCATTGCGTTTTCGCCCTACAACGGCGGGCACTGGCTGGTGTTCGACACCGAGCTTATCCGGAGTGTGCTGCTCAACCCAGCCATTTTCACCAGCACCCACATCAGCACTGGCAGTATCGAGCGCGGTGGCCCGCCCATGATCCCACTGGGCATGGACCCGCCGGAACACGGCCCTTGGCGTGTGGTGCTGACCCGGCACCTGGGTCCGTCCCGGGTTCGGGAGCTGGAAGGCTTTATTCGCGCCAAGGCCGAGGAGCTGATCGCTTCGGTGGCCGCGCAGGCAACCTGCGACTTCGTCAAGGATGTGGCGGAACCCTTCCCGATCTCCGTTTTCATGGCCCTGATGGGGTTGCCCACCGAGCGCTTCCCCGAGTTCAGGCAACTGGCGGTCACCGTGCTGTCCAATTCCAGCGTCAATGCCGAAGCCCCCGAGGTGGTCGACGCCAATCAGCGGATTATCGCCATTCTCGGCGAGGTGATCGCCGAGCGCAGCCAGTCACCCAGGGACGACCTGATTTCGGCGCTCATGGCGGAAGAAGTCAACGGCCAGCCCATCCAGGGCCCGGAACTCATGTCCATGTGCTACCTGCTCTTCTTGGGCGGTCTGGATACGGTCACCAACGCCCTGTCCTTTGGTATCCGTTATCTGGCCCAGCACCCGACCATGCTGGCGTCGTTGCGCGCCAATCCGGAGGGTCTGGCCGATGCCATTGAAGACCTGCTTTCCCTGACAGCCTTCGTGAATACCAACCGCATGGTGACAGCTGAAACCGAGCTTGGTGGGGTGGTGATGAAACCGGGGGATGTAGTCTGGAACATCACCTGGGCCGGCTGCAACGACGCCCAAGGACTGGTTCGACAGCAGAGTCAGCCCGCCTTCGGTGGCGGCCCCCATATCTGTGCCGGGATGCATCTGGCCAGGCTGGAGCTGCGAATCTTCTACCAAACCTGGCTCAGGCACATCACCGACTTTGGCCTCCAGGAGGATTCACCGGCGGTCATGAAAGGGGGCTCCATCATGGAGATCAAATCACTTCCACTGACCCTCAAGGATGCTTCGCAAGGGGCCTGAACATCAGCATTACATCAATTTAAAGGAGACTGTCCATTATGTTGGAAACGGCCTATTCCGTGTTGATGGACACGGGCAACAATATTGTTACCGCCTGGATCATGGTGCTGGTGGTGGCCATGGGGGTCATGGCCCTGTCCCGTATTTTCAGACAGGTGAAAAAAATCCAGTCCCGCCCGCTGCGCTGGAAAATCCTCCGTCACGAGCTCATGTGGTCGGCACTGAATCTGGGAATTACCGCCCTTACCCTCACCTGGGTTTCCTCCCTGCTGGTGGCAAAGG
>JBJHDJ010000293.1:0-3988 GCA_050486485.1 Porticoccaceae bacterium | reverse complement strand
AAGCTGAACAATCGACCCAGAAAATCGTTGAATTACCAGACACCACTTGAGGTGTTTAACCATTTGGCTGAGCAAAGTGGCGTTGCACTTCGATATTGAATCCGGGCCAAATCATAAAATCCCAAGAAGCATAAAATATGCGGGATCCATTAAACCCAAGATTCATAACAACAGTGGAGCAAAACCCATGAAGTGGATGATGACCTTGATAGGCGCATTGGTGCTGGCCGCGTCCCCGGTGTTGGCGTTGGAGTGGGGGCAATACGGCATGGCGTCGTTGCGGATCGCGGTGCAGGACGAGGCCAGGTCCATCGCCTTCTACCGGCTACTGGGCATGGAGGTGGGGCGCCTCCACCACCCCGGACAGCAGGAGATGAACTGGGAAAAAGCCAGTCAGGGGCCGGGCATCGTTCTGGTGAGCGACCCAGCACTGCTGGAACGGGGCGATATCCGACTCGTGCCGGGCACCGCCAATTTTCTTATCACCGTGCCTGACACCCATGCCGTCGCCGAGGCGCTGCGGGACGCTGGCTTTTCCGTCGCCGGCGAACCGCGCCAGACTCCCCACTATGTGGGGCTCACGGTGCGTGATCCGGATGGCAACTTGATCAACCTGATGGGCCCGTTGCCCGAGTAGATACTCCGGGTGCCTGGTCACGGCCACTACCCCGGGACACTCGCCCCGGGGTGCTTGGCCCTGTCGCCGCGGCGCTGTGGGTAAGTCCAGGGCCGCGCTTTAAAGCACATCGCCAGGGTACCCTGTCAGCGGGCAGCATCAGGTTGTGCTTCCCTCCCCTTCCCTCCCCTTCCCTCCCCGGCCCGGCCCGGTCAACCTGGGAATGGTATTGTTGCCCGGTAATAATTTTTTCATGGGGTATTGTGCTTTTCGGCAAGGATGCGTAGTGTAGGCTCTGATGGTTGTGAGTCTTGGCTTACAGCTTTTCGGTACCCTACCGACACCATCACGAGGAGGCGCCCATGACTACCTCTGCCCCTGATCACGATATCAGCAATGTGATCGACCTCTTCACCGGCAAGCCTTACTCCCAACGCCACAACCGCCGCATCATCCGCCTGGCTCCCGAGCTGGATGGACTGGAGATGATCTACTCCAACGATGCCCATCCCAACAGCTATTTCACCCTCAAGGTTCTGTGCTGGGCCCTGCGGGCGGATGGCGAGGTGGTGGGACTGGTGCCGTGGCTGAACGGAATAACCGCCTGTCCGGACCTTCAGGATCCGCTTCACGGCCACTGGGAGGGTTATTACGATTCAGGTATCGATGAAGTGTTCTACGAAGCGCCAATCCACAAGGTGGTGGAGCTGGAGTCGGCGGCGGAGTACTACGACTTCGAGTGGGAGAACGACAACGATATCCTGCAGGAAATTCCCGACACCATCGGCACCCATGCCGTGCTGTCCGGGGATGGTTTCAAGACCCTCACCCTCAAGGAGGTGGTGAGCTGGCGCCTGTATGCCGACGGCACCGTGTGCGGCATGCTGGTGGACGAGGAGCGGGTGATCAACACCCCGGTACTGCCCGGTGACGCCTGCCTGTTTCCCTCCGACCAGCACAGCGATTTTCGCTACTACTTCCAGCACCATATCGCCAATCGCATCAAGGCCCACGACCCTGAAGCGATTGCGGCCATCGCCCAACTGGTGGAACCCCAGGCCTGAGAATACCTGGAGCGCCAACCATCGACTCTGGCTGCCGAGGGCAGCCAGGGATTTTCGTCCCTCAAGGTTTTCGAACGACAGCGGTGATGGGTATCGCTGCCCTCAAGCCATCCTACACCGCTGCCCGTAGGGTGGGTTAGCCGCAGGCGTAACCCACCACCCCCCTGTCAGCCACACACAGCGACGGGTATCGCCGCGTTCAACCCATCACAACGCCTTATCCTCCCATGGCGGCGAATCGCCGCACTCAACCCGTCCTACGGGCGGAGAATGGACAGCAGGTCGCGGGTGGCGCGGGCGGCCTCGGCAATCAAGTGTTGCTGGGTTGTCCCGGAGGCAACTGTCGGCTTGAAGTCGTGGTTGCCGTCCTCCAGCCAGCGCACCCGCAGGGACGGGGACAGGCGCAGGTCGTTCACCAGTTGCGGCTTGCCGAACGGATCGCGGGTGCCCTGCACGATCAGCGCTGGCGTCGACAGGGAGGCGAGGTGCTGGGTGCGCAGCTTGTCCGGCCGCCCGGGGGGATGGAAGGGGTAGCCGTAACAGCACAGACCGTCGGCCTTCAAGTCGTCCGCCACCAGGGAGGCGATGCGGCCACCCATGGACTTGCCCCCCACCAGCAGGGGCAGGCCATTACACTGTTCGCGGGCTTCGCCAAAGGCGGCGCGAAAGCTGTCCAGCAGAACCGGCGCCCGATCCGGGGGGCGCTTGGCGCCGCCGTTGCGGCGCGCCGCCATGTAGGGGAATTCAAAGCGCAGGGTGGTGATGGCCTCCGCCGCCAGGGCCAGCGCCAGGGCGTCCATGAAATCGCTGTCCATGGGGGCGCCGGCGCCGTGGGCCAGCAACAGGCAGGCCATGGGTCGCGGCGCGTCGCAGCGCAGGAACTCCACGCTCACCGAGCGCCCATCTCCCGGTATTCGCGGCGGGTCACCAGGTTGCAGGTTTCACTGTCGCTGTCGAAGAGAATCAGCACCTCGCCGCGTGCGATCTGAGCGCGCACCTGGGCGATCTTGCTGTCCAGCGTGGCTTCCCGCTCGCCATAGTCCGTGCCCTCGCGGAGCACGAACGCCTCGATGACGGCATCGAGGAGTTCCGGTGTCAGGCGTTCGGCGGGAATTTCAATCACGGGCCGGCGCGGAATTTTCCGGCTTGCGGAAACGCAAGGTCATGCGGTCGCTCTCGCCGATGGCCTGATAGCGCTCCCGGTCCTGGTCCCCCAGGCGCAGGCTGGGGGGCAGGGTCCATACCCCCTGGGGATGGTCCTTGGTGTCCTTGAGATTGGCGTTGACCTCGCTGCGCCCATCCAGCACGAAGCCGGCGTTGGTGGCCAGGGCGATCACCGTGTCCTCGTCCACATAGCCAGTGGCCATCATGGTGTCCCGATCAGTGCCCGGGTTGGCGCGGTGGGCCACCACGCCGAGAATGCCACCGGGCTTGAGGGCGCGGAAGAACAGTTCGAAGGCGGCCTGCTCGGAGCCAGCACGCAACCAACTGTGGACATTGCGGAAGGTGAGCACCCGATCGGCGCTGCCGTCCGGCACGGTCAGCACGCCCTGGGCCGGGTCGAAGGCCGCCATCTTTACCTCGCCGTACAGTTCCGGGGCGGACTCCAGCTTGGCCTGGAAGCTGTCCAGGGCGCGGCGGAAATAATCCTGTTCCGCGTCAGTGGGAAAATGGGCGGCATAATAGGCGCCCGATTCCTTGAGGTAGGGGGCGAGGATTTCCGCGTACCAGCCCCCGGCTGGCCAGATCTCCACCACCGTCATGTCCGGGCGCACCCGGAAAAACTGCAAGGTGTCGTAGGGGTTGCGGTGGCCGTCCCGGGCGCGGAAAGCCTCGGTGCGGTGGGGGGCGTCCACCGCGGCCCTGAGGGCGTCATCGGCGCCCAGGGCCGGGCCACCGGTGGCCAGCAAGGCGGCAAGGCATAGAGCCGCCAGCCAGGCTCCGGGGTTCAGGGCGCGGTTCATCATGATGCGTGCGTTATCGAGGTGCTGCATAATCTGTCCTGCCTGCTGTTATTGTCGGATGGGTGGGCCATAATGCCACAGCCGCCCGCCGGGCTTAACCCCTTTTACATTTCCTCTTGACTGCCAGGAAGCCGCACTCGCCATGAACACCCAACTGGTTATTACCCTTATCGCCCATGACAGGCCCGGCATCGTCGAGCAGGTGGCGGATGTCATCGGGCGCTGCGAGGGCAACTGGCTGGAATCCTCCCTGTCGCGCCTGGGGGGAAAATTCGCCGGCATCCTGCTGGTGGAGATCGCCCCCGCCCGCGCCGATGAACTGGCCAAGGCCCTCGGCACCCTGG
>JBJHDJ010000292.1:0-3998 GCA_050486485.1 Porticoccaceae bacterium | reverse complement strand
GTAATCAGTTTTCAGTTGTCAGTTGTCAGTTGTCGAGGTTTGATACCTTGTGGGAAATGATATGTGTATTCCTTCTCCCCTGTGGGAATCCGCGCCGATACGCTTCAGTCAGTGCCCTTCAGTTTCAGGATGCTCCCACCCCTCGAACCCCCGCCACTGCCAACTGATAACTGAAAACTGATTACTGATAACTGATAACTGATAACTGATAACTGATAACTGATAACTGATAACTGATAACTGATAACTGATTACTGATTACTGATAACTGATAACTGACAACTGAAAACTGAAAACTGAAAACTGAAAACTGAAAACTCACTTTTCCCGCAGCGCCGAGGATCCAAACGAGATCAGATCCGTCAACTGCCTGGCCACTTCGGCGGTGTCGCGGGTTTCCCCGGTCATGGCCTGGTCCATGGCGATGGCGAAGAACATGCCGAAGCTGGCAAGTTGGATCAGCTTGGGATCGAGGGAGTCGCGGATAAAGGGTTTGGTAATCTCCGCCCGGGCGTCCAGCAGGGGTGAAATCTGCTCCCGGTAGAGTTTTTCGGCAAGATCCCGGTCCGCCGTCAGGGCCTGGAGCAACAGCGGATAGACATCCACCATCGTAGTCAGGTACTGCCGCATGCCACCTTGCAGCCTGGCGGCGAGCTCCTCCGTGGAGGTGGCCGCCGCATAGGATTCGGTGCGCTCCCTCGCCCCCTCCATGGTGGCCACCAGGGGTTCCACCACGGCGGCGCTGAACAGATCTTCCTTGGAACTGAAGTGCTCGAAGAGAGTGGCCTGGTTGACGCCCGCCGCTTGGGCGATTTCCCGCACCCTGGCGCCCTTGAGGCCAGAGCGCAGGAACACCTCCCGCGCGGCGTCGAGAAGCTGCTCGCGGCGCTCCGCCGCCGGCAGGTACTGGCGGCGCTTGGCCGGGGCCTTGGCCGTTGATGCGCCGGGCTTGCCGCTCTTGGATTTCACTTTGTCGGATTCCGGCAAGGCCGTTGTCGCGGGTCCCTGTGGCATGTCTGGGCGTAATCCTGTGCTGGTGGAGCCGGATGAGAATCACCGGCATCTCCGGATGGCAATGGCTTCATAGGATGGGTTGAGCGCAGCGATACCCATCGATCCTGGTGGCGTTGGGTATCGCTGCGCTCAACCCATCCTACGATTTAGCTGCCGTAAATCAAGGCACTCTGGTCAAACCACGAAGCGGGAGCCTCCAGGCCCATCCTGCCATATGGTCGGGGGCGAGTTGGCTGGTGATTTTCTATACTCCCGCTGGGTGAAAACATGCTGGGTGAAAAAAGTGATCCAGTGGATGGATTATGCTGTAATATCAAAATCAACCATTTGGTTGGAAATAAATTATGCCTGGCGCCGCATCGAGTCAAGTACTTTTCGTCGATTTCATGGTGGATAAGAAGTTGAACAAGTGATGCTGGTCAGGGCTGAGAATAAGCCCCATGACGGGCCTGGCGACAGGTAATGGGTGCCCGGAACAAACCAGAACAACCACAGGAGATATCGAACAATGACCAAGCACTGGACACTGGATGATGCGGGTGATCAGACCGGCCGCGTGGCCATCGTCACCGGCGCCAACACTGGCCTTGGGTATGAAACCGCCCTGGCCCTGGCCGCCAAGGGCGCCACGGTGATACTCGCCTGCCGCAACCGCGACAAGGGGGAAGACGCCAAGGGGCGCATCGCCGCGCAACACCCCGGCACCAGCCTGGAAGTGCGCGACCTGGACACCAGCCGGTTGGCCTCGGTGCGCCAGTTCGCCGAACAGTTCCAGCGGGATCACCAGCGCCTGGATCTGCTGATCAACAACGCCGGCATCATGATCACCCCCCACTTCACCACCGAGGACGGCTTCGAGGGGCAGTTGGGGGTCAACTACCTGGGACACTTCCTGCTCACCGGCCTGCTGCTGCCCACCATCACCGGCACCCCCGGGGCGCGCATCGTCACCCTCTACAGCGTGGCCGCGCGCTGGAGCGGCATGCACTTCGAGGACCTCCACTTCGAGAAGGGCTACGATGCCCAGAAAGCCTACTCCCAGAGCAAGATGGCCTGCCTGATGTTCGCCCTGGAACTGAACAAGCGCCTGCGCAAGGCGGGGCACGACACCCTGTCCCTCGCCGCCCACCCCGGCTACTCCAAGTCGGATCTGTCACGGCACCTGTCCCTTCCCATCCGCGCCATGCTGACGCTGATCGGCTTCCTGTTCATGCAGTCCACCGCCGCCGGCGCCCAACCGACCCTCTACGCCGCCCTCGGCAAGGACCTGGTGGGTGGCGAGGCGACAGGCCCCAGTGGCCGCAAGGAGACCAAGGGTCCACCCGCCATCGCCGACATTCCCGAGCAGGCCCAGGACGCGGCCCTGCGGGAAAAACTGTGGTCGATTTCGGAGGAGCTTTGCCAGTTCAAATACCCTCTTTGACAGCCCGTCGCAGGATGGGTCGGGCGCAGCGATACCCATCATTTGACGCCAAAGCCGTGGACTGGATTGAGGGAGGGATAGCTACTGTCCCCTGTAGCTCGATGGTGGTTTTTGGTGGGTTACGCCCGCGGCTAACCTACCCCCTACGAGCCATCCTCACTCCAGGTCGTGATCCGCCGGGGCGGCGACCCTGGCCTTGAGGGCGGCCGCCCTGGCCCTGTCCCCCACGAAGGGGTTCTCAATCCGCTCATGGCCAAACGAGGACATGGGGCCGTGGCCGGGCACGAAGCGCACATCATCCCCGAGGGGGAACAACTTGCCGCGAATGGAACGCACCAGATCCTCCAGGCTGCCATGGGGGTGCTGCCAGGCGCCGATGGCATGGCGAAACAGGATATCCCCGACAAAGGCGACCTTGCCGGCGGCATGGTGGTAGGCGACATGGCCGCGGGTATGGCCCGGGCAATGCAGCACATCCAGGCTCAGCTCGCCAATGGTCACCCGCGAGCCATCCTCCAGCCAGCGATCCGGGGTGAACGCCTCCCCCTTGAGCCCGAAGCGCGCCCCCTGGTTGTCGAGGGTGGCGAGCAGGGGCGCCTCGTCGCGATGGGGGCCGGCGATGGCGGCCCCTGTCTGGCGGGCCAGCTCCGCGCAGCCGCCCGCGTGGTCGCAGTGACCGTGGGTGACCAGAATCCATTCCAGGGTCAGTTCCTCCCACTCCAGCAGATCGGTGATCCGCCACAGATCCCCTCCGGGGTCGATCACCGCCGCCTTGCGGCTGGACTCGCACCAGATCACCGAGCAGTTCTGTTCCAGGCGGGTGACCGGCAGTATTTCATAGGGCATGTTCACTGACACCGGATGGCGAAGTGCCCAGTATAGGACAGATGGTCGCGGCAAGAATTCGGGAAATATGACATTTTCGTGACGCCCAACTATACTCCCGCCACTTCCCCGGAGGCCCCCATGAGCAATCCCCTGTCCATGCTGTTTGGCAAATCCCCCATCAAGCCGCTCCAGGAACACATGTCGGTGGTGACCCGCTGCACGGAGGAGCTGACGGATTTTCTGCAGGCCGCCATGGCGGACGACTGGGCCCGGGCCGAGGCCCACTACAACAGCATCTGCACCCTGGAAAACCAGGCGGACGATATCAAGCGGGAACTGCGCCTGCACATGCCCAAGGGGCTGTTCATGCCGGTGTCCCGCTCGGATGTGCTGGATCTGCTCACCGTCCAGGACAATATCGCCAACCGTGCCCGGGACATCGCCGGGCTGATGCTGGGCCGCCGGATGGGCATACCCACGCCGATCCGCGAGGAAATGACGCAACTGGTGGACGCCGCCATCGCCGTCACCCGCCAGGCCCTGACCATCATCAATGAGCTGGACGAACTGCTGGAAACCGGCTTCATCGGCCGCGAGGTGGACTTTGTCGAAAGCCTGATCCACGAATTGGACGACCGGGAACGGGACGCCGATGTGCTGGAGCGCAAGGTGCGCCACAAGCTGTTTGCCGTGGAGAAGGACTACCACCCCCTCGACATGATGTTTCTCTACG
>JBJHDJ010000291.1:0-4011 GCA_050486485.1 Porticoccaceae bacterium | reverse complement strand
TCCCCCGACAGGTGAGCCATGATGCGCAGTTCGATCTGGGAATAGTCCGCCGCCAGGATGACGCAGCCCTCGTCCGCCACGAAGGCCTGGCGGATGCGCCGCCCCTCGGCGCTGCGCACCGGTATGTTTTGCAGGTTGGGGTCGGAGGAGGACAGCCGCCCCGTGGCCGTGCCGGCCTGGTGATAGGATGTGTGCACACGGCCGGTCTCGGTCTTTACCATGCGTGGCAGCTTGTCGATATAGGTGGACTTGAGCTTGGCCAGGCCGCGGTGTTCGAGAAGCACCCGCGGCAGGGGGTAGTCCAGGGCCAACTCCTGGAGCACCTCCTCCTTGGTGGAGGGGGCGCCGGTGGCGGTCTTTTTCAAAACCGGCAGCTTGAGCCGGTCGAACAGGATCGCCCCCAACTGCTTGGGGGAGGCCAGGTTGAAGGACTCCCCCGCCAGTTGGTGGGCCTCCCGCTCCAGCTCGTCGAGGCGCTTGGCGATTTCCTCCCCCTGGCCGCGCAGCAGGGCGGCATCCACCCTGGCGCCGTTGCGCTCGATACGGGACAGCACCGGCACCAGGGGCATCTCGATGGTTTCGAAGACTTCCCGCAGGGCCGGCACTTCGCACAGCCGCGGCCACAGGTGGCGGTGCAGCCGCAGGGTGATGTCGGCATCCTCAGCCGCATAGGGACCCGCTTGCTCCAGATCGATCTGGTTGAAGGACAACTGGCCCGCTCCCTTGCCGGCGATGTCCTCGAAGTGAATGGTTTTCTCCCCCAGGTATTTGAGGGCCAGACTGTCCATGTCGTGGCGGGTGGCGGTGGCATCCAGCACATAGGATTCCAGCATGGTGTCGAAGGCGGCACCACGCAGTTCGATGCCACAGCGGGCCAGCACGCTGATATCGTACTTGAGGTTCTGGCCCAGCTTGCCGCGGTCGGGGTCTTCCAACAGGGGCTTGAGGCGCTCCAGCACCCAGTGGCGATCCAGCTGGGGGGGCGCCCCCAGGTAGTCGTGGGCCAACGGCACATAGGCCGCGCGATGGGGCGCCACGGCGAAGGACACCCCCACCAGTTTCGCCTCCATGTAGTCCAGGCCGGTGGTCTCGGTGTCGAAGGCAATCAGCTCCGCCTGTTCCAGCCGACCCAGCCAGGCCTCGAAACTGTCCTTGTCCAGCACGGTTTCCCAGATTTTTTCCACCGCCGGCTGGCCGGCGGTGGCCTCGTCGTCCCCCAGCAGTTCGTCACTCCACGCCTTGAACTCCAGGTCGAGAAACAGTTCCAGCAGTCGCGGCTTGTCCGCCTCGCCGGGCCTGAGCTCGTCGGCGCCAATCTCCAGGGGCACATCGGTCTTGATGGTGGCCAACTGACGGGACAGGTACGCCTGGTCGCGGTGCTCGGCGAGTTTCTCCGGCATCTTCTTGGCACCGCGAAAATCCAGCTCCCGCACCGCTTCAAGATCACCGTAGATGGCATCCAGTCCACCCAGAGTTTGCAGCAGGGCCAGGGCGGTTTTCTCACCGACACCGGGCACACCCGGAATATTGTCGGACTTGTCCCCCACCAGGGCCAGCAAGTCGATGATCAGCTCCGGCCCCACCCCGAACTTGTCCACCACGCCCTCCCGATCGAGACGGGAGTCGGTCATGGTGTTCACCAGGGTAATGTTGTCCTCCACCAGTTGCGCCATGTCCTTGTCGCCGGTGGAGATCACCACCGGCTTGCCGGCCCCGGCCCGCTGCCGCGCCAGGGTGCCGATGACATCGTCCGCCTCCACCCCATCGACGATCAGCAGCGGCAACCCCATGGCCCGCACGATGGCGTGGATCGGCTCGATCTGGCGGCGCAGATCGTCGGGCATGGGGGGGCGATGGGCCTTGTACTGCTCGAACATCTCGTCGCGGAAGGTCTTGCCCTTGGCGTCGAACACCACCGCCACGGGGCTGCCCGGAAAGTCCTTGACGAGACGCTTGAGCATGGCGATGACGCCCTTGACGGCGCCAGTGGGCTGTCCGCTGGAATTGGACAACGGCGGCAGGGCGTGGAAGGCGCGGTACAGGTAGGACGATCCGTCCACCAGCACCAGAGGGGCATTGTCAATGGTCATGGCGAATCCTTGGCGCGATGGGCAAGGATACACCAAGGCAAGATACTCAGAGGACTATCCACCCGCAACCACCCACCCGCAAAGCCCGAAACAGCCACTGATAACTGATAACTGATAACTGATAACTGAAATCATCCCCCCCCGGCGGACGAGAGACACCGCTCGAAATCCCCCGCGATGCTCTCCAGCAGATCCAGGTAGCCGGCATCCGCCGGCAGCGCGGCGCCAAAGGGGTCGATTTCCACCACCGGGACCGCCAGATCGGCGGCCAACTGCGCCGCCAGTCGCGAACCCGGCGCCTGCTCCACGGCCACGCAGGCCACACTTGCATGCTGTTGGAGGCTCCAAAGATTTCTCGGACCCTGCGCGATACCTGCACTGTCACTGAGGCTGCCCGCCTGGCGCAGCCCGAATTGGTTCACGAAGGGCCCATAGCCGGCATGCTCGGCCACAAAGGCGACATGGCGATGTGGCGCCAGACGCCGGTCGATGTCCTTCAGACTCAGCGCCACGGACTGCTCCATGGCCGCCAAGCGCTTGCCAATGTCATCCGCCAGGTGGGGGAATCGCTCGCCGAGCACGGCCGCCAGCTCACGGGCAAACTCCAGGGCCTGCAAAGGGTCCAGCCAGGGGTGTGGGTCATCGTGGTGATGGCCGTGGTGATGGCCGTGGTGATGGGCTGCGTGGCTGCCTTCTGGCTCGGGCAGCCAGGTCACCAGGGTGCCTTGGAGAAAGCCCGCCAGCGGACGCGCCAGGGAGGTCTCCAGGCCAGGGCCAACCCACACGATCAGGTCGGCCTGGTCCAACACCCGCCGCTGGGAGGGTTGCAGGGCGATATGGTGAGGATCCTGTCCCGCGGCGATGAGCTCATGAATGCTCACACCATCACCCGCCAGATCCCGGGTCAACACTGCCAGGGGGCGAATGGAGGTCACCACCAGCGGCCTGTCCACCCCGACAGCGACAGCGGGGGGAATGAGCGCCAGGATGGCCACCAGCGCGATGGCCACGGTTCGCGTCCAAGGGCATGGGTGACAGGTCGCAAAAATGAAACTGTATTTCATTTTACAGGGCTTCACGGAAAATCCCTTACAATGATCAGCCCGCCAGGAAGCGTGCGTGGCTGTAAACCATCAAACAAGTGAAACATTATATCAAAAGTATCCTGTCGATCCTTCAAGTGCTGTCTGGACCGCCGCCGACGGGACAAGAGCCCTTTGCATTAACCGCTGTTCAATCAAGCGTATCAAGATCTGGTCTTGACCGGGAAACCCGCGCCATCCGGACCAGTCAAACCTCCCAGGCATTGCTCCCCATGACCAGCCCCCGCTCTCAATGGAACCTGTTGGAACATCGATGAAGGTATACGCCTATAGTTTTCTGCTCGCCCTCGTGGCGGCGCTGTCGAGCGCCTCGTCCATGGCCGAGGTGCCGCTGTCGCGGTGTGCACCGCGGACCGCCTCCGATGCCGGGCCGAATGGCGCCACATTCACCCCCCTGCCCGACACACACTACACCTGCCTGCGGCTGGACAACGGTCGGCATGTGCTGGTCGCCGAAACGGGAGACCGCAACCGCCAAGCCGTGCTGCTGGTGCACGGACTCGGCAACAATGGACACCGCGACTGGCGCACGACCCTACCCGCCCTGGCGCCTCACTTTCGCGTGGTCGCCGTCGATCTGCCCGGTTTCGGTTACTCCGAGGCACCGCCGGGCCCCTACTCATTCGACTATCTCGTGGGGGTACTGACGGACATCAACCGCCAGTTGCGCTTGCAACGGATGCATCTGGTCGGACACTCGATGGGCGCCGCCGCCAGCCTCCACTTCGCCCACCGGCATCCGCAACTGGTCGACCGGCTGGTGCTGGTCAACGCCGCCGGCATCCTGCTGGAGCCGGTCTTTCTGCGCCACCTGGCGG
>JBJHDJ010000290.1:0-4013 GCA_050486485.1 Porticoccaceae bacterium | reverse complement strand
GACGGGGGCGGCCTGGTTCTGCGCTGGCGACACGGGGCGCGATGCTGACGGATTCTTACCCCTTGCCCCTCCTTGCCCCTTTGTTCCCCATCCCAATTGAGCAGCCTTGGCCTTTCTGGTAGTCTGACACCCCATCTTCTGGAAGGTGGCGGCCGCCTTTTATCTCCCGCCCGGTTAGCCCGCTTTCTGGCACAGTTTTCCCGATAGCCAGCATGACATAAGGGTCTCGATGACGCGTTTTATTTTCATTACCGGTGGCGTGGTTTCCTCACTGGGCAAGGGGATTGCGGCCGCTTCCCTGGGCGCCGTGCTCGAGGCCCGCGGCCTGAAGGTCACCGCCCTGAAGCTCGATCCCTACCTCAATGTGGATCCGGGCACCATGAGTCCCTTTCAGCACGGCGAGGTGTTCGTCACCGAGGACGGCGCCGAGACCGACCTGGACCTGGGCCACTACGAGCGCTTCCTGCGCTCCAAGATGACCCGCGCCAACAATTTCACCAGTGGCCAGGTGTACGAGACCATCCTGCGCCGCGAGCGCCGCGGCGATTACCTGGGCGGCACCGTGCAGGTGATTCCCCATGTCACCGACGAGATCAAGCGCCGGATCCTGCAGGGGGGCGCCGCCACCGGCGCCGATATCGTGCTGGTGGAAATCGGCGGCACCGTGGGGGACATCGAATCCCAGCCCTTCCTGGAGGCCATCCGCCAACTGAAAATGGAGCTGGGCTCCAATCGCGCCCTGCTGTTGCACCTCACCCTGGTGCCCTATATCGCCACCGCCGGCGAGACCAAGACCAAGCCCACCCAGCACTCCGTCAAGGAGCTGCGCTCCATCGGCCTGCAACCGGATGTGCTGCTGTGCCGCTCCGAGGTGGAAATCGACCTGGGGCAACGCCGCAAGATCGCCCTGTTCACCAGTGTCGAGGAGCGCGCCGTGGTGCCGCTGATGGATGCCGACACCATCTACCGCATTCCCCAGCACCTGCAGCACTGGGGGCTGGACCAGTTCGTGGTGGAGCGCTTCAACCTCGACTGTCCGCCCGCCGACCTCGGCCAGTGGCAGTGGGTGGCGGAAAACAAGCTGCACCCGGAGCGGGAAATCACCATCGCCATGGTGGGCAAGTACATGGATCTGCTGGATGCCTACAAATCCCTCAACGAGGCCCTGGAGCACGCCGGCATCCACACCCGCACCAAGGTCAATATCCGCCACCTGGACTCGGAGATGCTGCAGGACGACATGAGCCTGCTCAACGGCTGCCACGCCATCCTGGTGCCCGGCGGTTTTGGCGAGCGCGGGGTCGAGGGCAAGATACGGGCAGTCAGGTTTGCCCGCGAAAACAATATCCCCTACCTGGGCATTTGCCTTGGGATGCAGGTGGCGGTGATCGAGTTCGCCCGCGATGTGGTCGGTCTCGAGGGCGCCAGCAGCACGGAATTCCGCCCGGATACTCCCCACCCGGTGGTGGGCCTGATCACCGAGTGGATCGACGAGAGCGGCAACCTGGAGCGCCGCAGCGAGGCGTCCGATTTGGGCGGCACCATGCGCCTCGGTGCCCAGCTCGCCACCCTGGTGCCCGGCTCCCGGGCCCGGGAAATCTATGGCACGGATACCATCAAGGAGCGCCACCGCCACCGCTACGAGGTGAACAACAACTATGTGGATCGCCTCGAGGCGGCTGGCCTGCGCATTGGCGGTTGGTCCGAGGTGAATCACCTGGTGGAAACCATCGAAATTCCCGGCCACCCCTGGTTCTTTGCTTGCCAGTACCACCCGGAATTCACCTCCACGCCGAGGGATTCCCACCCGCTGTTCCTGGGTTTCGTCAAGGCGGCCCTGGCCTATGCCGAGCAACACCCGGAGGGGGTGCGCTGAATGACGCTCACCGTGCGGGTAAGGGAGATCCCCGTCGCCAACGACAGACCCTTTGTGCTGTTTGGCGGCATGAATGTGCTGGAGTCCCGGGATCTGGCCCTGCGGGTGGTGGAGCACTTCGTCGAGGTGACCATGGAGCTGGGCATTCCCTATGTGTTCAAGGCCTCCTTCGACAAGGCCAACCGCTCCTCCATTCACTCCTACCGGGGCCCTGGCCTGGAGGAGGGCCTGCGCATCTTCGAAGCGGTCAAGGAAGCCCTGGGGGTGGCGGTGATCACCGATGTCCACGAACCCTGGCAGGCGGCGCCGGTGGCGGAGGTGTGCGAGGTCATCCAGCTGCCCGCTTTCCTCGCCAGGCAGACCGACCTGGTGGCGGCCATGGCCGCCACCGGCGCGGTGATCAATATCAAGAAACCCCAGTTCATGAGCCCCTCCCAGGTGAGTCACCTCACGGAGAAATTCCGCGAATGCGGCAATGAGAATCTCCTGCTGTGCGAGCGGGGCAGTTGCTTTGGCTACGATAATCTGGTGGTGGACATGCTGGGTTTCGATACCATGAAGAAGGTCACCGGCGGCCTGCCGCTGATTTTCGATGTCACCCACGCCCTGCAGTTTCGCGACCCCCTGGGGGCCGCCTCCGGCGGTCGCCGCGGCCAGGTGGCGGAACTGGGCCGCGCCGGTCTCGCCGTGGGTCTCGCCGGCCTGTTCCTCGAGGCCCACCCGGAACCGGACAAGGCCCTGTGCGACGGCCCCAGCGCCCTGGCCCTGGACAGGCTCAAACCTTTCCTGCAACACATGAAAGCCGTCGACGACCTGGTGAAAAGCCTGCCAGCGTTGGACACGCACTAACCGGAGAACCCTGCATGACCAAGATTGCCGACATCCGCGCCTGGGAAGTCCTCGACTCCCGTGGCAACCCCACCGTCAACGCCGATGTGATTCTCGACAGCGGCGAAGTGGGCAGCGCCTGCGCACCCTCCGGCGCCTCCACCGGCTCCCGGGAAGCCCTGGAGCTGCGGGATGGGGACAAGTCCCGCTACCTGGGCAAGGGGGTGCTGAAGGCCGTTGGCAATGTGAACACCCATATTCGCGGGTTGCTGCTGGGCAAGGATGTCGGCGACCAGCGGGAGCTGGATCGCCTGATGATCGAGGCGGACGGCACCGACAACAAGGGGGAGCTGGGGGCCAACGCCATCCTCGCCGTTTCCCTGGCGGCGGCCAAGGCCGCGGCGGCGGTTAAAAAGGTGCCCCTCTACGCCCATATTGCCGAAGTCAATGGCAGCGCCGGCCAGTACACCATGCCGGTGCCGATGATGAATATCCTCAACGGCGGCGAGCACGCCGACAACAATGTGGATATCCAGGAGTTCATGATTCAGCCGGTGAGCGCGCCCACCTTCGCCGAGGCCCTGCGCCAGGGCGCCGAGATCTTCCATCACCTCAAGAAGGTGCTCTCCGCGCGCGGCCTGGCCACCGCGGTGGGTGACGAGGGGGGCTTCGCTCCCAATCTGCCCTCCAACGAGGCGGCCATCGAAGTGATCGCCGAGGCCATCGCCAATGCCGGTTACAAGCTCGGGGAGGATATCACCCTGGCCCTGGACTGTGCCGCCTCCGAGTTCTACAGGGATGGCAAGTACGATCTGGCGGGAGAGGGCAAGGTATTCAGCCCCAGTGAGTTCGCCGACTACCTCACCGCCCTGGTGGATCGCTACCCGATCCTGTCGGTGGAGGACGGCATGGACGAGAGCGATTGGGACGGCTGGGCCGACCTCACCGCCAAGGCCGGCGACCGCTGCCAATTGGTGGGCGACGACCTGTTCGTCACCAACACCCGTATCCTCCAGCGCGGCATCGACGAAAAGATCGCCAACTCCATCCTTATCAAGTTCAACCAGATCGGCTCCCTGTCGGAAACCTTGGACGCCATCAGGATGGCCAAGGACGCCGGCTATACCGCGGTCATTTCCCACCGCTCTGGAGAGACCGAGGACACCACCATCGCCGATCTGGCGGTGGCCACCGCCGCCGGGCAGATCAAGACCGGCTCCCTGTGCCGCTCCGACC
Source organism: Porticoccaceae bacterium (assembly GCA_050486485.1). Lineage (GTDB taxonomy): Bacteria > Pseudomonadota > Gammaproteobacteria > Pseudomonadales > Porticoccaceae > NAT127. The sequence continues at coordinate 73 of JBJHDJ010000290.1, read as the reverse complement.
GGGTGGCCAAGTACAACCGCCTGCTGCGCATCGAGGCGGAACTGGGGGCCATGGCCCCCTACCGGGGCCGCGA
>JBJHDJ010000289.1:0-4020 GCA_050486485.1 Porticoccaceae bacterium | reverse complement strand
AGCGCGGCGAGGGGGTGATTCAGCTCCTCACCCAACTGGCCATTTACGGTGACCGCTCCTTGACCGAACGGGTTCTGGCCCTGGCCAAGGGTTCCGGGGTGACCGTCATCCACAACGCCTTTTTCACCAGCGATCTGTTGCCCGCCATGCTCGACGAGGATCTTGCCTGGCTCGACCAGCAGCGCTCGGTGGGCCACGATGTCACCGTCAACTGCTTCCTGCACCGGGGTTGGATCGAGGCGGGCATGCGCCAGTTGGATGTGGCCTGTGGACAGTTGTCCGCCGTGCGCAGGATCGCCGCCTGCCAGTCGGATGACGAAGTCCTGCAACTGATCGCCGATGCGGATTACCAGCGTGCCTTTGCCGGGGAGTATGCCACCAAGGGCCCCACCAACGGCGGCAATGGCCTGGAGGGGCAGACGGTGATTGGCGTGGGGAATCACCCTGGGCTGAACCGCTATCTGGACAGAACCCTGGGGGATATCGCCAGGGATGAGGGCCGCGATGTGGTGGCGGTGATGCTCGATCTGGCGCGGCGCTCCGGCCTGCGACTGCAACTGCGCTCGGCGCAGATCTCCTCCACCGACCCGCGCAAGGCGGCGCGCCTGCTGGGTCATGGCGCCACCGTGGTGGGTGGCTCGGACGGCGGCGCTCACACCAAGTCCTTCGGCATGGGCCATGTGCCAACCGACCTGCTGTTGTGGCTGGTGCGGGAGGAAAAGCTGATGACCTTGGAGGAGATGCACTTCCACCTGGGTTTGAAGCCGGCCCGGGCGGTGCAACTCAGGGACCGGGGCGCCCTGCTGCCGGGTTTCTGGGCCGATATCCTTATCTACGACCTCGACGAGCTGCATGTCGATACCCGCCGCTACGAGATCGTCCACGACATGCCCAACGGCGACTGGCGCCGCAAGGCCCGCGCCGGGGGCTACCGCCAGATTCTGGTGAATGGCGTGATCACCCATGAACGGGACAGACCCACAGGCGCGACGCCGGGCCGCATGCCGAGGGTCACCGTGGAGCGCGGCGAGCCCCAACCCCTGGCGGCGACGTTGTGACCCCTGTGGCGGAGTGGGAGTTGATGTGATGAGCAACCCGGCCAGCGAAGCGTTCCGTTTCGATCCCTTTTCCGAGCAGGTGGTGGCCAATCCCGATCACTACTACCGCTTGTTGCGGGATCACCATCCTGTGTACTACCACGAAGAGTACGACACCTTTTTCTTCTCCCGCTTCGAGGATGTGTGGCAGGTGCTGCGGGTGGGGGACAATACCTTTGTCGCCACGGAAACCAACCTGCCCACCGCCGACTATTTGCGCGGCCACCGCAATGACGGGGCGCCGCCCTTTGCCTCCATCGATCCCCTGGCGCCGGGACCCAGTCTGCCGTCCCCCTGGTACGAGGAAATGCGCCAGGCCCATATCGCGCCGCTGCGGCCCCGCGCCGTGGCGCAACTGGGCGACTTCATCCACGATCTGGCGCGCGGCCAACTGGATGAACTGCTGCCTCGCGGGCGCTTCGATTTCAGCCTGGACTATGCCGCCATCGTGCCGGCGCGGGTGATCTGCCACCTGTTCGGCCTGCCCCTGTCGGTGGCCGACAGGGTGAAGAGCAACATCACCGCCATTGGCAGCTTCGACCCGGAAAGAAAGGGCGTGGATTTCGCCGCCTTTTTCAGCGAGATGCAGAAATACATCATCCCCGCCATCCAGGCGCGCCGCGCGGCCGGCGCCAACGGCGACAACGGCCTCGTCGACGGCCTGATCAACTACCGCATGGCGCCCCATGGCCGCGCTCTCGGCGACGACGAGATTTCCAACCAATTGGTGTGCGCCATGGTGGGCGGCATGGAGTCCGTGCCCAAGGTCACCGGAGGCGGCCTGCTGTCCCTGTGGAAGCACCCGGAGCAGCTTGCCGCCGTGCGCGGTGACCTGGCCGCCAACCTGCCGGTGGCGGCGGAGGAAATGATCCGCTACTGCGCTCCGGCCCAGTACACCTTCCGCACCTGCCACCGGGATGTCACCGTCGCGGGGCAGCCGGTCAAGGCCGGGCAACGGGTGGCCTGCATGCTGTACTCCGCCTCCCGGGACGAACGGGAGTTCGAGAATCCCGATGCGTTCATCTGGCACCGGCCCATTCCCCGGGTGATTTCCTTCGGTCTCGGCCAGCACCACTGCATCGGCAAGCATCTGGCGCAACTGGAGGTTCGCATCCTGATCGAGGAATTCCTCAGTCGGGTGGGCGATTTCGAGTTCCGGCTGGAGGAGGCGGGGGGCAACGCCGGGTATTTTCAGCGGGGCTGGACCAGCCTGCCGGTCGTCCTGCACTGAGCCGTCCGCGGCACCATCATTTCATAGAGCCGGTGGCAGACCGGCGAGACGGAGGTAGTTCATGCATTGGGATCCCCTGGGCCTGAGTGGCCGTATCGTTATTGTTTCCGGCGCCGGTGGTGGCGGCATCGGCACCGCCGTGTCCACCCTGGCGGCCCGAGCCGGGGCCACCGTCATCGCCGTGGACAATGTCCGGGAAAAATTGGACCGCCATATCGCGCCACTGACGGCGAAAGGCCTCAAGCTGGTGCCGGTGGTGGCCGATGTCCTGGCGGCCGAGGGCGTTGACCAGGTGATGGCCGCGGCGCGGGCCGCCGAGGGTGACCTCTACGGCCTGGTCACCGTGGTGGGTGGCGCGCCGCCGCCCACCTGGGGTTCGGCCACCGGGTTGTCCAGGGATCACTGGCACGACCTGTTCGCCCTCAACCTGGATGCCACCTTCTTCATGTTCCAGGCGGTGGCCGCCGAATTACGCCGCAAGGATTTGCCCGGCTCCCTGGTATCCATTTCCTCCATCAATGGCCTCACATCCTCCCCTTATAACATTGGCTACGGCGCCAGCAAGGCGGCCATTGCCTCGGTGGTGAAGACCATGGGGCTGGAACTGGCGCGGGACAATATCCGCGTCAATGCCGTGGCGCCGGGTCCGGTGGCCACTCCCACCGCCAGCCTCGATGAGGATCCGGCGCGCCTGCGCCGCGGTATTCCCATGGGACGCCACGGCGAACCCGAGGAGATCGCCGGGCCAGTACTGTTCCTGCTGTCGGATCTGGCGTCCTTCATGACCGGTCAGTGCCTGGTGGCGGATGGTGGCTGCAATATCAAATGGTGTCACCTCACCGATGACAATCTGCCCATGTTCTTGAAAAGCGCCTCGGTGCAGGAGGCCATCAAGGGCCGTTGAGGCCTCTCATTCGTTGATCAGGAGTATCACCATGAGTACCGCGGACACCGTCACCATCGACCGTCACCGTCTCGCCCGACTCGACCAGCTGCTGGATCGCCAGGATATTTTCGATTGCCTGCAACGCATCAGCCGTGCCATCGATCGCTTCGACAAGGCGCTGTTCCTGTCGGGCTATCATCCGGACGCGGTGATCGATGCCGGCAGTCTGGTGGGGCATCCGGACGAGGTTTACGACCACGGCGCCGAGCTCCACGAGCACGGCCAGAGCTCCACGCTGCACCACCTGCTCAACCACAGTTGCGATATCGACGGCGACCTGGCCCACGGCGAGACTTATTTTCTCTACACGGGCGTCAACCGCGATGGCAGTAACTGGGCGGCGGGCGGGCGCTATATCGACCGCCTGGAACGGCGCGATGGCGAGTGGAGGGTGGCCTTTCGCTACACCCTGATCGAGTGGTCCGGGGCCATTCCCACGTCCCGGGTGCCGTTGTTTGAAAATGTCGCGGACCTGCACGCCAACGGGGCGCCATCCCGCGACCGTGGCGACCCCTCCTACCGCAGGCCCCTCACCAACAGGCGCAGTCTGGTCAGGCCCGCCGATGTGCGTGCCCTGAGCCGACCGGAGCAGACACCATGACCGACCTGGAAAAACTGCTGGCCATCGAGGCCATCAAGCGGCTCAAATCAAGATACTTCTACCTGCTCGATCACCGCGACTGGGAGCGCTGGAAATCCGAGGTATGGGCTCCCGATGGCCGTTTGGAAGTGCCTGACTGGGATGC
>JBJHDJ010000288.1:0-4028 GCA_050486485.1 Porticoccaceae bacterium | reverse complement strand
GTTGAGCGCAGCGATACCCATCACACCGTGCGACCAGAAGGGGGATGGTGGGTTACGCCTGCGGCTAACCCACCCTACGCCGCGCCAACGGGACAAGGCCTCCCGTAGGATGGGTTGAGCAAAGCGATACCCATCAATAGTCAATGGCCTGAAAACTGGAATCGATGGATACCGCCACACGCCACCCATCCACAGTCCTTGGGCGCTGAATTGGCCCGCCGCCACCGGAGCCGTATACTTGCCAGCCTTTGTCGCCTCGCCACCATGGCCCCAGGGAATTGATTCATGGCAAAACTGATCCGCATCCTCGCCGGACTCTACCTCCTCGCGGTACTGTTCTTCGCCTGGGGCTACGCCGCGGTGCGCTTCCAGATATTCCCCCATGGGCACCTGGCCCCCCTGGTGGATGACATCGAGCAATTCTTCACCGAGTCCCACCAGGAATCCGTGGCGGACATAGTGCGCTTCGACCACCAGGAGCGCCGCAACTCCTTTGGCTTCAGCGGGTTCAGGGCGGTGGACACCGATTTCCACGACGACGGTTACCTGCTCATCGCCGGTTACAGCAAGCGCCATGGCGTGGCGGTGGCGCAGCTTTTCGATATCGCCGCGCAACGCATCCTGCACACCTGGGTGCCGGACCTGGACGCCATCTTCCGCCTGACCCCCAACCACCAGGGCGGCGTCAACACCCGCATGGCCTACCGCACCCAGCACCCCCTGTTAATGGACAACGGCGATTTGGTGATCACCAGCGGCGAGGGTCCCCTGGTGCGCATCGACCCCTGCGGCCGCCCGGTGTGGGCCATCGACCGCCACTTCCACCACTCCATCGAGCGTGATCTGGAGGGCAACCTGGTGGTGCCCCTGGTGCTCGCCGAAGGCCCCAATGCCAAGGGGGTGGTGGTACGGGACGACGGCTTCGCCATCGTCTCTCCCGACGGCGAGATCCTCGGCGAATACGCCATCAGCGACGCCCTGGAGCGGGACTACCGCGCCCTGGTTTACGGCGTCGGCGTGTTCGAAGTGGACCGCTACCACCTCAACGATGTCCAGCCCCTGCCGGACCGCCCCGCCGAGGAGGGCGTGCTGCTCAGCATCCGCAACCTGTCCAGCGTCGCCCACTTCGTGCCGGCCACGGGGGAGATCCGCTGGCTCAAGACCGGCCCCTGGCTCAATCAGCACGACATCGACTACCTGGGGGATGGCCGCTACAGCGTGTTCGGCAACGAACTGGTGCGCGGCCCGGAAAAAATCCTTGGCACCGGCCACTCCCAGATCTACATCTACCAACCGGAAACCGGCAGCGTGGAGAAACCCTTCCGGGAGGCGCTGATTGCCGCCGACATGCGCACCCCCTACGAGGGCCGCGCCGACATCCTTGCCAACGGCGACGCGTTTATCGAGGAGACCAATCGTGACAGAATACTGCGGGTATCCCCCGCAGGGGTGCGCTGGGAGTATGTTCACGGCATCACCGCCACCACCACCGGCGCCCTGCACTGGTCCCGCTACCTGCCGCGGGATGCCCTGCAAGACCACTGGCTCAGGAACCTGACATGCGATTGATCGTTCTTCCCCTGCTGCTGTTGGGCCTGCATCCCGCTGCCCATGCCTACATCGGTCCGGGGCTTGGCGCCGGCGCCATCGGCGTCATCCTGGGGTTGCTGGCCTCGCTGTTTCTCGCCCTGTTTGCCCTGTTCTGGTACCCCGTCAAGCGCCTGTTGAAAAAGCGCCGGACAGCTCGCGCCGCCGCCACCCAGAACGGCGAGGCCGGAGGTGACGGGCAGCTCGCCGCCAACAAATCCCCCGGCGCCTAGGCCCCTCAACCCCATGCATTGGCTGATCGTCATCCTCGCCGCGCCCATGTTCGTCGAGTTGCTGCTGCGCCTGCCGGTGGCCAGAACCGGGGGTGCCCTCGCCGAAGTGGCGGCGAAAACACTGCGGGTATTGCGCTCGCGGCGCATCTCCGACCACTGGAAGGAGCGGGTGCTCCCGCGCTACGCCCTGGGGCTGGCGGGCAGCAGCCTGGCGCTGTTCTTCCTGTTGCTGGTGGCCGCCGCCCCGCTAGCCAGCCTGGCCATTCTGTTCCAGGCCCTGGGGGTGCCCGCCTGGGATCTGTTGCTGTCCCTGCCGGGCCTTGTCGCCTGTACCGTTTCCGGCAGCCTCTACGGTCTCGCCCGCCGGCGATGGTTGCCCGCCGCCCATGCCCGGTAGCAGGGGGAGCGCTGTGGATTCGGTTGTTGCGGGCACCCTCCCACGGAGGACACCCATGGCTGCTCCGAACCTGCCCTCTGGTCTCGATCTGCTTGGCGTCAGACGTCAGACATCAGACGTCAGACCCAATGGCCCCCGGCAACCCCACTGTCCCCCGGCCAACATCGAGCTCCCCCAGTGACCACCGACTACGGTTTCTTCAGCCGCCTGCTGCACCGCATGGCGCTGGCCAGCGATGCCGTGCCCAGTGTCGCCCTCGACCTGGAATCCCGGTGCTATCAGCCACTGCCCGCCGCCGGGCCACCGGTCTATGTGTGTGGCCTCGCCCGCGCCGGAACCACCCTGCTGATGCGGCTCCTGCATGGCACCGGCCAGTTCAACTCCCTGACCTACCGGGACATGCCCTTTGTGCTGGCCCCCAACGCCTGGGCCCGGCTGCGGGGCAAAACCGTGCAACACCAGGCCGCGGAGCGCGCCCACGGGGACGGCCTGACGGTGGATGCGGACAGCCCCGAGGCCCTCGAGGAAGTGTTCTGGCGGGTGCATTGTCGCGACCTCTACATCCACCGGGATCGGCTGGCGACCATGGCTGCGGACGAAGACACCCTGGCTGCCTACCGCACCTGGGTGGGACTGGTGCTGCGTTGCCATGGCGGTGGACGCTATCTGGCCAAGAACAACAACAACCTGTTGCGCCTGCCCAGTTTGCGGCGCGCCTTTCCCGGCGCCGTGCTGTTGGTGCCCTTTCGCGACCCCCTGGCCCAGGCTCGCTCCCTGCTGGCCCAGCACCGCCGCTTCACCGCCCTGCAGAGGGAGGACGCCTTTGTCGCCCGCTACATGACCTGGCTGGTGCACCACGAGTTTGGCCTCGACCATCGTCCCTTCGCCTGGGGGGGGGAGCCGCCGGCGGGGCAGGGGCTGTCCACCGACAGCCTCGACTACTGGCTCGCCCAGTGGTGCGCTGCCTACCGCTTCGTGCTCGATCAGGAGGTCGATGTGGTGTTGGTGGATTACGACGCCCTGTGCGGCGACCCGCCGACAAACTGGTCGCGGATCGCCGGGTGGGTGGGGTTGTCCATTGATGCCACGCTGACCCTGGCGGTGCGGGAGGCGGAAAACAAGGATGAGAGGGGCTGTGACGCCAACATGCTTGCCCGGGTGCGAGAGATTCATGCCGCGTTGAAGGACGCGGCGGGTTGAGTCAATGATGGGTGTCGTTCCAGACACATGACACGGGTGGTGGGTTACGCCTGCGGCCAGCCCACCCTACGGGCCACCGCCATGCCAAGGCACCCTGTAGGATGGGTTGAGCGCAGCGATACCCATCGAACCATGCCGTTGACGCCACCGCTTCGCGCGACCTCACGGCATGCCGTGGTGGGTTACGCCTGCGGCTAACCCACCCTACGGGCCACCGCCATGCCAAGGCACCCTGTAGGATGGGTTGAGCGCGGCGATACCCATCGAACCATGCCGTTGACGCCACCGCTTCGCGCGACCTCACGGCAGGTCGTGGTGGGTTACGCCTGCGGCTAACCCACCCTACGAGTCACCGTCAGCGAGCACAAGGCACCCTGTAGGATGGGTTGAGCGCAGCGATACCCATCGAACCATGCCGTTGACGCCACCGCTTCGCGCGACCTCACGGCAGGTCGTGGTGGGTTACGCCTGCGGCTAACCCACCCTACGAGTCACCGTCAGCGAGCACAAGGCACCCTGTAGGATGGGTTGAGCGCAGCGATACCCATCGAACCATGCCGTTGACGCCACCGCTTCGCGCGACCTCACGGCATGCCGTGGTGGGTTACGCC
>JBJHDJ010000287.1:0-4033 GCA_050486485.1 Porticoccaceae bacterium | reverse complement strand
CGCTTGAGCAGGGCCTCGCTGACGGTGTGGAACACCTTGCCGGGCAACTGGCGATTGCCGATGGGCAGCACCCGGATATGCTCGGTGAAGGCATTGACATCGATGCCCCTGGCCGCCAGCAGTTTGTGGATTTGCCGCTCCATGGGCGCCAGTTCACTGTTGAGCAAGCCGTTGCCCAGGTTCTCCAGCACGCTGAGCAGCAGTATCAGGGATTGCAGTTCGTCGCTGGTCAGCCACAGGCCGGGCAGTTCAAAGCGGTTGTCCGGGGTGTCGGCGTAGTGCCAGCCGTTGAGTTCGCGGTGGTACTCGATGGGGGCGTCCAGCAGGTTCCGCATGGTATCGATGATGCGGCGGGCATTGCGTTCCGTGCATTCGAGCCGCTCGGCGATGGTGCGCAGGGGCACCGGGCGGCGGTGAGATTTCAGAATGCGGTGCAGTTGCTGTATGCGGTCGAACTTGTCCATGGTGCCGGGAATGCCTTCCTTCGCCGAGGGTACCCTGTAGAAACATAGCACGCCCGGTGCAAAAACCCACACCGGCCCACCCCTCGCTGGGGGACCAGCGGCACGACAGGCGGACGAGCGGCGGGCGGGCCACCCCATGGGCTTGCCGAGGGGCATGAACTTGTTCTGGGTCAAGGTACTGGCTGGCGTGTATCCATAGACTTCTCCGAGGATCCCCCCGGCTTCCCGGCCATTGCCTGGCGCCGCAAAGGGACTTGCCGGGTGGCGCTCGGGGTTTGAGTATTATTGATACACTCTATATACTGCGCTCCGCTTCCCAGGCTCAAAATCCTCCCGGGGGAACCTGATCCGAGGGCCTCGCATGGGGCTTGTTATGGTAAAAAATGCCTGAAAACCAGAAGGATAGGTATTGAAATGCATCGTGAACACTGTGTGATCGTGGGAGGGAGCCACGCCGCCGCCCAAGTTGTCTCCAGCCTGCGGCAGAATAAATGGGAAGGGGACATCACCGTGGTCAGCGCGGATGATTTTCTGCCCTACCACCGCCCTCCCCTGTCCAAGGCCTACCTGGCCGGTGAGCGCAACATCGACGACATTCTGATTCGCCCGGCGCAGTTCTTCGAGAAATCGGACGCCAAGGTACTGCTGGGCACCCGGGTGACCCGCGTCGACCGTGACGCCAAGCAGGTCCACCTGGACGACCAGACCAACCTGTCGTACACCAAGCTGGTGCTCACCACCGGCGCCAAGGTGCGCAAGATCGACCTGCCTGGCCACAACCTGCCCGGGGTGTTCTACCTGCGGGACATGAACGATGTGGACCATATTCGCGAGTACCTGGGACACGGCAAGGACGCGGTCATCATCGGTGGCGGCTATATCGGCCTCGAGGCCGCCTCCGCCCTGCGCGGCCTCGGCCTTACCGTCACCGTGCTGGAAGCCATGCCCCGGGTGCTGCAACGGGTGACCGCCCCGGAGGTATCCGACTTCTATACGCGGGTGCACGGCGAGGAAGGCGTCGAGATTCGCACCGGCGTCAGCGTACAGTCCATCGATGGGGACCGGCGGGTGCATTCCGTCACCTTGGCGGATGGCGCCTCCCTCAAGGCGGACCTGGTGATCGTCGGCGTCGGCGTGCTGCCGGATGTGGACCTGGCGGAACAGGCCGGCCTGGAAGTGAACAACGGCATCGTGGTGGACGAGTTCGCCCGCACCAGCGACCCGGACATTCTCGCCGCCGGGGACTGCACCTTCCACTACAACCCCATCTACGATCGGCACATGCGCCTGGAATCGGTGCAGAACGCCACCGATCAGGCGAGGGTTGCCGCCAACACCATTTGCGGCATACTGGAGCCCTATTGCGCCCTGCCCTGGTTCTGGTCGGATCAGTACGATCTGAAATTGCAGATCGCCGGCCTGTCGCAGGGTTTCGACCAGGTGGTGATTCGCGGTGACAGCGAATCGGGTCGCAGTTTTGCCGCTTTCTACTATCAGGAAGGACGCCTGATCGCCGTGGACGCCATCAACCGCCCCAAGGAGTTCATGGTCAGCAAGAAAGCCCTGGCGGAGAAAAAATCAGCGGATCCCAAGCTTGTCGCGGACGAGTCCGTCGACATCAAGGAAGCCTTTCAGTAATAAACCACTTTTTGAGGACTAGTCATGACCCAGGTAACCATCATTGACCCCGCCGGCGCAGAACACCAGGTGGATGTGGAAAGCGGCACCACCCTGATGCAGGCAGCCATGGACAACGGCATCGACGGCATCGTTGCCGAGTGTGGCGGCGCCTGTAGCTGCGCCACCTGCCACTGCTACCTGGACGATGCCTGGTACGCCAAGGCCGGCGAGCCCTCCGATATCGAGAAGGACATGCTGGACTGCGTGATCGATCCCCAGCCCACCAGCCGCCTGAGCTGCCAGGTGGTGATCACCGACGACCTGAACGGCCTGGTGGTACGGTTGCCGAAATCGCAATTCTGACGGCAATTTTCGCCACCCCCTCGAAAACCGCGATCTTTGGTCGCGGTTTTTTCGTCTCTCCGTGTAGTGTCACCCTAAAGTGTCGCCGTGAAGTTGCCGCTACAGGGCACGGTCAGTACAATCCCGGCCTTTGCCGCGTCCACTCTGAGTCACAGGATTCCCCATGAACACCTACAAGATCGCCATCCTCGCCGGTGACGGCATCGGCCCTGAAATCATGCGCGAGGCCATCAAGGTCTTCAAACTGGTGGAGCAGCGCAATGCCGTGCGCTTCGAGCTGCTGGAGGCGCCCTTCGGGGGCCAGGCCTACTTCGACACCGGGCACCCCTTCCCCGACGAGACCAAGGCCATCTGTGATGCCGCCGACGCCATCATCAAGGGCCCCATCGGCCTCAGCCACGAGGAGTCGCAGAAAATTCCCGTGGATCTGCAACCGGAGCGCGGCGCCCTGCTGCCCCTGCGGGCCCGTTACAACACCTACGCCAACTTCCGGCCGGTTTACCTGCCCAAGGCCATCGCCAGCTTCTCGCCCTTGAAGCCCGAGATCGTCGGCGAGGGCATCGACATCATCATGGTGCGGGAACTGGTGGGCGGCCTTTACTTTGGCCACAAGGAGACCGGCGTCAACGACAAGGGCCTGCGCTTTGTGAAGGAGGTGCTGGAGTACGACGAGGCGCAGATTCGCCAGATCCTCCACGAAGGCTTCAAGCTGGCCAGCCGCCGCAAGAAGGTGCTGCACAACATCCACAAGAGCAATGTGCTGAAATCCAGCGTGCTGTGGAACGAGATTGTCGGTGAACTGGCGCCCGAGTACCCGGATGTGAAAATCGTTCACATGCTGGTGGACGCCGCCGCCACTCACCTGTGCCTCAACCCCGGGCAGTTCGATGTGATGGTGATGGAGAATATGTTCGGCGACATTCTCAGCGATCAGGGGGGCGGCATTCTCGGTTCCCTGGGGTTGATGCCCTCCGCCTGCATGGGACCGGAAAAGGCCTATTACGAGCCTTCCCACGGCTCGGCCCCGGATATCGCCGGCAGAAATATCGCCAACCCCTACTCCATGATCGGTTCCGTGGCGATGATGCTGGAAATGAGTTTCGGCATGGAGCAGGAGGCCAAGAATGTATGGGCCGCCATGCAGGGGGTGTTCGCCGATGGCTTTTCCACGCCGGACCTGAGCCGTGGCGGCGCCGCGGTGGAAATGATCAGCACCGACGCCTTTGGCGACCGGGTGGTGGAGAAGCTGCGGGCCATGCCGGTTCCCGGTTGATATCCACAAGACCGGTGGGTGTCGTAGAGGACGGGTTCCGCGGAGGGCTGAGTTGGTGGGTTACGCCTGCGGCTAACCTACCCTACGCGTGGCCGGCGCTCCCGTAGGCTGGGTTGAGCGCAGCGATACCCAGTGATGTGAGTGGCATGAACACCGGGTGGTGGATTATGCCGAAGGTGGGCCTGGTGGGTTACGCCTGCGGCTAACCCACCCTACGCGTGGCCGGCACTCCCGTAGGCTGGGTTGAGCGCAGCGATACCCAGTGATGTGAGTGGCATGAACACCGGGTGGTGGATTATGCCGAAGGTGGGCC
>JBJHDJ010000286.1:0-4051 GCA_050486485.1 Porticoccaceae bacterium | reverse complement strand
CTGGCGCGGGGCGATATCCGCCACGGCGGCGGCGATGGCGGCGATATGCTCCGGCGTGGTGCCACAGCAGCCGCCGACGATATTGACGAAACCGCTTTCGGCGAATTCGCGGATGATCGCGGCCGTCTGCTCCGGCTCCTCGTCGTAGCCGCCAAAGGCATTGGGCAGGCCGGCGTTGGGATGCACGCTGATGAGGGTGTCCACCACCCGCGACAGTTCCTCCACATGGGGGCGAAGCTGCTTGCCGCCGAGGGCGCAGTTGAGGCCGATGGCGAACAGGTCGCCGTGGCGGAGGGAGTTCCAGAATGCCTCGGGGGTCTGGCCCGACAGGGTGCGGCCGCTGGCGTCGGTGATGGTGCCGGATATCATCACCGGCAGTTGCACCCCCAATTGCTCGAAAACCTCCTCCACGGCGAACAGGGCGGCCTTGGCGTTGAGGGTGTCGAACACCGTTTCGATGAGGATGATATCCGCGCCGCCCTCGATCAGCGCCCGGGTCGCCACTTCATAATCAGTACGCAACTGGTCGAAGGTGATGTTGCGTGCCCCGGGATCGTTGACATCCGGGGAGATGGAGCAGGTGCGGCTGGTGGGACCCAGCACACCGGCCACCCAGCGGGGCCGGTCGGGCGTGGCGATGGCGTCCGCCGCCTGGCGGGCCAGGCGGGCGCCCTCCAGGTTCAGTTCCCGCACCAGTTCCTGGGTGCCGTAATCCAGTTGCGACACGGCGGTGGAATTGAAGGTGTTGGTCTCGATGATGTCGGCGCCGGCTTCCAGGTAGGCAGTGTGAATCTCGCGGATGATGTCCGGCTGGCTGAGAATCAGCAGGTCGTTGTTGCCCTTCAGATCCCGAGGCCAGTCGGCGAAACGCTCGGCGCGGAAGTCCGCTTCCGACAACTTGCGGTTCTGGATCATGGTGCCCATGGCGCCGTCCATGACCAGTATGCGTTGCGACGCCGATCTCCGTAGCTTGTCGAGTCGTTCTGTGCGCGAAGTGTCTGTCGCCATGGATCCAACTGTACCTTGAAGAGTGAGCGCGGCATCTTACCACCCCGTCTATATATATCAAAATGTTTTGATATATCTATTTGGCGGGTTTTGATGACCATGACCTGAATGGCACTGAATTTAAGGCATTTCGAACTTCGTCGCCCGGTGGTCATCCCGGGATGCCGCCCTACTATCGTAGAGGTGTCCTAAAGTCAGTGACTTTCACCCATGACCTGGGAATTATGCGTTGTGGTTGTTGAGTGATGATGCCGGGGTTGCTAAAATCCCCAGCAATTTAGTCAGGTATTGTTACTATGTCTACCGAGCAACTGGTCAGCAGTATAGAAATCACCGACAGCGCCCAGGAATACCTGGCGGGGCTGCTTGCCAAGCAGGACTGCGAGGGTATCGGCATACGCATCTTCGTCAGTGATCCGGGCACCCCCAAGGCGGAGACCTGTATTTCCTACTGCCGCCCCGGGGACGAGCAGGAGGGGGACGAAGTGCTGGAATTGACGGGGTTCCGCGCCTTCCTGGAAAAGCGCAGCCTGCCCTTTCTCGAGGATGCCAGGGTTGACTACGCGGACAACCGCTTCGGTGGACAACTGACCATCCGCGCCCCCAACTCACGCATGCCCAGGGTGGATGACGACAGCCCCGTCGAGGACAGGATCAACTATGTGCTCTACTCCGAGATCAACCCCGGGTTGGCCGCCCACGGCGGCAATGTCACCCTGGTGGAGATCCAGGATGGCGTGGCCATTTTGCAGTTCGGTGGCGGCTGCCAAGGCTGTGGCATGGTGGATCTCACCCTGAAGCAAGGGGTGGAGAAAACCCTGCGGGAAAAAATCCCCGAACTCAAGGGGGTCAGGGATGTCACCGATCACAGCGATACCAGCAACGCCTATATGTAATGGGCTGGCGGCTCCGATCACCGCTCAGGGGCAATAGCGGCGGATATCCGCTTCCACCTCATCACGCCAGGATTGCAGTTCATCGCTGGTGACAATGCGGTATTCCCCGGTATCCGGGTCGATGACACGGGCTCTGGCCCTGTTGGCAAGACTGTCCCGGGTTTCGAGAGCCTGTTCGCAACGCTCCCTGTCGACCTCCCTGGTGGTGCTTCTCGCCGTTGGTGGCGCGGCGCTGGTGGGCGTTTCGACAGCGGGTTCCGTGTCGTAGTGGTCTTGGCTTTCATTCGCGGGGCTTGCCTGGCCGGTACGGATATTGATGGTCTCACTTGGCCTGCCGCCGTCGGGGGGCACGGCTGAAAAATGGGTGACGCCCGCTTCATCCACCCATTTGTAAACCTGGGCGCCATGGGCCAGACTCGCACCCAGCAACATTGACAGACAGATTGACAGACAGAGTGTGGCGGTCAGTCGCATGGATTATCAGCTCCGTTGTGGGGGCCTTATGGGTATTCCGGCACAGGGTTGGCCCCTCCGAACAAAGATTAACATGGATCGGCGGGTGACGAACGGTTGATTTTCGGGTTTGACTGGTACCTTACACATAGCCGAAAGCCAAGGGAGCACACCCTGGCCCCAACGACGCTCACCCTGGTAATGAGGGATGGCCAAGGCCTCCCCAGGGTGCCGGTGCGCACTCTGTGTGTCGAATGTTCAGAAACGGCACACTAATCCCCCCAGTTTGTCTCCCCGAGGCTGTTGCGCCACTGGTCGCAATCCGGTTGACTGCCCGCGCAAACATGGTAGAGTTGCCCACCTTGCCGGCCCCGCCGGTAATTCCTGGCTGCATGCCACCACCAGATGGGCGCGAATGACGCTCGCTGGTCATCAGCAGACGGAAAGCGCCAACCAGCGCTCCCGATACGGTTCGAACCCGGCTCCATGCCCGACCGTATGTTGCCCTCGCAAACCTGTGATGCTCAGCGAACTGGTTCCCCATCGCGGCGCGGCCCTATTGGCAAACTTAGAGGGTGTATCACAGTGGAACTTCTTTCAGGCGGCGATATCCTGGTGCGTGCCCTGCACGACGCCGGAGTCAAGCATATCTGGGGCTACCCCGGCGGGGCGGCGCTGCATATCTACGATGCCATTTTTCGGCAGGACAAGGTCAACCATATCCTGGTGCGTCACGAGCAGGCCGCGGTACATGCCGCCGATGCCTATGCCCGGGTCACCGGCGAAGTGGGGGCGGTGCTGGTCACCTCCGGTCCCGGCGCCACCAATGCCATCACCGGCATCGCCACCGCCTACATGGACTCGATCCCCCTGGTGGTGATCTCCGGCCAGGTCACCCAGGACAAGATTGGCGACGACGCCTTCCAGGAAACCGACATGATCGGCATTTCCCGCCCGGTGGTGAAGCACAGCTACCTGGTGAAAAAGGCGGAGGACATTGCCGAGACCATCGCCAAGGCCTTCTTCGTGGCCGGCAGTGGCCGCCCTGGCCCCGTGGTGGTCGACATTCCCAAGGATGTCACCGACCCCAACCACAAGGTGCCCTACAAGTACCCCGAGAAGGTGCGCATTCGCTCCTACCAGCCCACCACCAAGGGGCATTCCGGGCAGATCAAGCGCGCCGTCAAGACCCTGCTGGGCGCCAAGCAGCCGATCATCTACAGCGGTGGCGGGGTGATCATGGCCAACGCTTCCGAACAGCTCCGCGAGCTGGCGCGCATGCTCAACTTCCCGGTCACCAACACGCTGATGGGCCTTGGCGCCTATCCCGGCAGCGACCGCCAGTTCCTCGGCATGCTGGGCATGCATGGCACCTTCGAGGCCAACACCGCCATGCACCACGCCGATGTGATCCTCGCGGTGGGCGCCCGCTTCGACGACCGGGTGACCAACACCCCGGCCAAGTTCTGCCCCAATGCCACCATCATCCATATCGACATCGACCCCACCTCGATCTCCAAGACGGTGGCGGCGGATATTCCCATCGTCGGCTCCTGCGATGTGGTGCTGCAGGAGCTCATCGACCAGATCCGCGAGTCCGGCAAGAAGCCCGACGACAAGGCGCTGGCGTCCTGGTGGCAACAGATCGAGGAGTGGCGCGAGCGCCACGGGCTTTACACCGCCCCCCGCCACGG
>JBJHDJ010000285.1:0-4053 GCA_050486485.1 Porticoccaceae bacterium | reverse complement strand
AACGGCCACAGCGCCCAGGTCAGCTCCGATGGCAGATTCCGCGCGGTGATCTCCCTCACCGATCCGGGCGTGCCCAACTGGCTGGATCCCGCCGGCTACACCGAGGGGGGTATCTACGGACGCTGGTTCGACTGCGACTCCAGCCCCACCCCCATCATCAAGCGGGTGCCCCTGGCGCAACTGCGTGACCACCTGCCCGCCGACACGCCGGTGGTCACGCCCGAACAGCGCGCCCAGCAACTGCGCGACCGGGTGCGCGCCTGCCAGCGCCGGCGCCGCTGGTAAGTCGCGGCTCCAGGGCACAACATGAACGCAACGATATGAACGCCATCGACCGCCGCGACTTCTGCGCCCTGCTCGCCACCACCCTGGCGGCGAGCCTGCTGCCGCTGACCCGCACCCAGGCCAGCCCCCGCTCCCAGGCCAGCCAAGAGGAACTGTCCATGATCAAGTCTGCCATCACCGACCATCTCGGCGCGCTGGACGACGCCGTCGCCCTGCTGGGCAACACCTGGCGCCCCGACGATCCCGGCTACCGGGCGGATATCTACCAGCAAATCATGATGAGCCTGTCGTTTTCCTACTTCGCGCTGTTTCACGCCGATGCCGAGCACCCGGACTGGGCGCCCCTGTGGAACCCGGTGTTCCGCCTGCAACCCAACCCGGACGACATCTACCTGTATTCGCCGATTCGCGGCGACCTCAGCTACCGGGTGTCCGGCAACCGGGGCACGGTGAAGATTGTCAGCTTCACCACCCAGAAGGGCATGGCCGGTCTGGTGGACGACATCAGCGAATTTGGCCACCACAACGACCTCGACGACAGCGACCTTGAGATTGGCCCAAACGGTGAGCTGGACATCATCTTCAGCGCCGAACGGCCCGCGGGCCATACCGGCAACTGGGCACCACTCTCTCCCCAGGCGGACGCCATGATGGTGCGCTACCGCAGTGTCGACTGGCTCAACGAGCAGGATCCTCAATTGTCCATCGAGTGTCTCGACCCGGTGCCGCCCAAGCCGCGCCTGACGCCTCGACAGATCGTCGAGCGCATCGAGCGGATGGCTCAATTTCCGGCCCGCGCCAGCAAGCTGTTTCTCGGTATGCAGAATGCCGTGAAGGACAAGGTGGGGGTCAATGTCTTCGACACCATGCGCATTCCCGGAGCCTTGACCCGGCAGGTGTACTGGCCTGCGGTGTTCGAGCTGAATGCCGACGAAGCCCTGATCATCGAAACCGAGATGCCCACCCACAGGCCCTACTGGAATATCCAGCTCAACGACCCCTATTTCAACGCCGTGGAGTATGTCTACCGCATCAGCAGCCTCAACGAGGCAACCGCCCAGATCAGTGGTGACGGCAAATTGCGGGCGGTGATCGCCCTGGAGGATCCTGGCGTGGCCAACTGGCTGGATCCCGCCGGTTTCACCGAGGGCACCATCTACGGCCGCTGGTACGACTGCGACAGCAATCCCACACCCATCATCAAGCGGGTGCCCCTGGCGCAACTGCGCGACCATCTGCCCGCCGACATGCCCCGGGTCAGCCCGGAGCAGCGCGCCGAGCAACTGCGCCTGCGGGTGCGCGCCTGCCAGCGGCGGCGGCGCTGGTGACAGCGGCAAAGTAGGATGGATCGAGCGCTGCGTCGCGGAAATAACCCCGTATGGTGGGCTGGCCATGGGCGTAACCCACCACTCACCCAATCCGTCCCACGGCGCGGTGGGTATCGCTGCGCTCGACCCACCCTACAGGGAGTCCTCTCGCGGCATCGCGGGAACAGTCCCGTAGGGTGGGTTAGCCATAGGCGTAACCCACCACCCAGCCAATCCGTCGCACGGCGCGGTGGTATCCACGGAGCGCCAGGGCGATCACCATGAACCCTTATCGAGAGACCAGGCCATGATCAGCGAACAACTCAATTTCACCGGCAAGGTGGCCATCGTCACCGGCGGCGGCACCGGCATCGGCTACGCCACCGCCCTGCAACTGGCCAGACTGGGAGCCTCGGTGGTGATCGCCAGCCGTGGCGCCGAGGAGCTGGAGCGCTCCGCCGCCACCATCGCCGAGCAAAGCGGACAGCCGTGCCTGGCGGTGCCCACCGATGTCAAGGACGAGGAGGCGGTGATCCATCTGGTGGAGCGCACCGTCGAGGCCTTCGGCCGTGTCGATGTGCTTATCAACAACGCCGGCGGCACCCGCATGGGGCCCCTGGAAAACATCCCCACCCGGGGCTGGGATTCGATCTACGAACTGAATGTGCGCTCCGCCTATGTCTGCACCCGCGAGGCGGGCAAGCACATGATCGCCCAGGGCAGCGGCGCCATCGTCAACATCTCCTCCAACGCCGGCATCAGCGGCGTGAAGGGCGGCGCCCACTACTCCTCCGCCAAGGCCGCCCTGCAGATGTTCACCACCGTCACCGCCGCCGAGTGGGGGCGACACGGCATCCGCGCCAACTGCGTGGCGGCGGGCATGATCGCCAGCCCGCGCTCGGTGGAGGCCTGGACAGCCGCCGGCCTCGACCCCGCCACCATGGCCCAGGAGATTCCCCTGAAACGCCCCGGCACCCCCGACGAGATCGCCAACATGATCGTGTTTTTCGCCAGCGACGCCGCCGCCTATATCACCGGCCAGACCATTGCCGTCAACGGCGGCCCGTCCCTGGGCGGCATCCCGCTCGACTAAAGAAGCTCGACTGAAGAAGCTCGACTAAAGAGCCTCGACTAAAGAGCCTCGACTGAATCCACTCGCATAAAGAGGCGCCAGCATGGACGACAGCTACGATCCACCAACACATTTCGCCACCGCCCTGGACGCACTTCACGACCTGGTGGCCAGCGAGACGGGAACCACGGATTTCGGCCCCCCGGACTATCTTCCGGGCCTCAAGGTGCTGCTGCAATCCATGGACTACGACCCGCGCTTTTCCGAGCGCGGCCGCCGCTATGCCTGGGGCATGGTGGTGGGGGTGCTCAAGGGCCGCGTCGAAGCGATCCGATCCATGGCGGAAAACCCGGGCTTCGACGCCAATCCCATCACCGCCCCGGTGGTGATCACCGGCATCCCCCGCACCGGCACCACCGCCCTGCACCGGCTGCTGGCGGTGGATCCCCGCTTCCAGGGGTTGCAGACCTGGCTGCTGGACACGCCCATGCCGCGGCCGCCCCGGGACACCTGGCAAAACTACCCCGCCTTCCAGCGCAGCGCCGCCATCATCGAGGCCCGCTACCGGGAGGCCCCCGGCAAGCGCGCCGCCCACCACATCGCCGCCGAGGAAGTCCACGAGTGCTGCATGGTGCTGCGCCAGGGTTTCGTGTCCAACCTCTGGGCGTGCGGCTGGTCCGCCGCCAGCTACGATGCCTGGTGGCAGTGCCAGGGCGAGCAAGCCGCCTACCGCCACTACTACCGCTGCATGCAACTGATCGGCAGCACCGAGCCCGACAAGCGCTGGCTGCTGAAAAACCCCGGCCACCTGGATGGCCTCGACCAGGTGTTCGAACTGTTCCCCGACGCCAGGGTCATCCAGACCCATCGGGATCCCGCCCGCGCCATTCCCTCCCTGTGCTCACTGCTGATGCAACTGCACCCGGTGATGGAGGAAGGCCGCCGCGAGCAGCGCGCCCAACTGATGATGGCGCGGGAAACCGCCAAGTGGGCCAAGTCGGTCAGACTCTCGGAGCCGGTGCGGCGCGCCCATGCCGGCCAGATCCTCGATGTGGTGCACGGCGACTTTCACCGCGACCCCATGGCGGTGGTGGAGCGCATCTACCAGTTCATCGGCATGGAGATTGGCGACGAGTTGCGTGGGGCCCTGGCCCAGCGTATCGCCGAAAAGCCGGAATTGGCCCACGGCGAGCACCGCTACGACATCGCCGACTACGGACTCTCGGCAGAGGAGGTTCGCGAACGCTTCGGGGACTATGTACACCGTTTCGACCTAGTGGAGACACGCCCATGAAAGCTGCGATCTACCCCGGTGGCGGCAAGCCGATCGTCATCGAAGACCTGCCGGACCCCAAACCCGGGCCGGACGATGTGCTGATCAAGGTCGAC
>JBJHDJ010000284.1:0-4057 GCA_050486485.1 Porticoccaceae bacterium | reverse complement strand
GGCAAGTGCGGTGGCGACGAGGGCAAGGGCGCCGAAGGGAAATGCGGTGAAGGCAAGTGCGGTGGCGACGAGGGCAAGGGCGCCGAAGGGAAATGCGGTGAAGGCAAGTGCGGCGGGTGAAGGGCGCCATGAACCCTGACTCCTCCATACAAGGCGCGGGCCTTGGCTTGCGACGCGCTCTGCTGGAGCCGTTGCGGGCGGAGGCTTGCCGCCTGCCGGACTTTCTCGAAGTGGCGCCGGAAAACTGGATCGGCCTGGGCGGGCGGCACGGCAAGCAGCTGGCGGAGTTGACCGAACGGCACACCTTTGTGTGCCACGGCCTCTCCCTGTCCCTGGGAGGGCCGGACCCCCTGGACATGACGCTGCTGGGAGAAGTTCGCACCTTTGTGCAGCGCCACCGGATACGCTGCTACACGGAGCACCTCAGTTACTCCAGCGCCGGCGGCCATCTCTACGATCTGATGCCGATCCCGTTTACCGGGGATGCCATTCGCCATGTGTCGGCCCGGATCCGCCAGGTGCAGGATTTCCTCGGCGAGCGTATAGGCATCGAGAATGTCAGCTACTACACGGCCCCCGGAGCGGAAATGACGGAAATCGATTTCCTGAATGCCGTCCTCGCGGAGGCAGACTGCAACCTGTTGCTCGATGTCAACAATGTCTTCGTCAACAGCGTCAACCACGGCTACGATCCCCGCCGCTTCATCGACGCCCTGCCCACGGCGCGCATCTGCTATCTCCATATCGCCGGGCATTTCGACGAGGCCGAGGACCTCAAGGTGGACACCCACGGCGCCCCTGTCATCGGCCCGGTGTGGGATTTGCTCAACCATACCTATGTGCGCCATGGCGTGGCGCCAACCCTGCTTGAGCGGGATTTCAATTTTCCACCCCTGGCAATCCTTCTCGATGAAGTGGACAGTATCCGGGCCTGCCAGGCGCGAGCCTCTTCCCAGGGGCAAGCCTCTTCCCAGGGAGAGCGGGCGGCATGACGACTTCCCTGCGGGCCCTGCAAATGCGCTTCGCGGACCACCTGCGCGACCCCGCCGCCTGCCAACCGCCGGACGGCTTGGATGAGCGGCGTCTGGAGATATACCGGGAGCTGTTTCACGCCAACATCGAGGGATTGCTGCGCCAGACGTTTCCCGTGCTGGCCAAGGTACTCGTCGACCAGGATAAATGGCAGCCAACGGTGCGCGAATTTTACGCCCGACACCGGGGCGCAACCCCCTATTTTCCCCATATCGCCGTGGAGTTTGTTCACTGGCTGCGGGAGGAGGAGGCGTCACTGGCGCTGCCCCCGTTTGCGGCCGAACTGGCCCATTACGAGCGTGCGGAGATGGAGGTGGATTTCGATCCCGCCGAGATCGATGGGTCCACGCTTGACGCCAATGGCGATTTACTCAACGGTTCTCCGGTGCTGGCCCCCTGCCATCGACTACTCCATTACCGCTGGCCGGTAACCCGTATCAGCGTGGATTTCCAGCCCAGGGAGCCTCTGCCCGAACCCATTCATCTACTGCTGTACCGTGACAAGAATGACCGGGTGCGCTTCATGGAAATCAATGCCGTCACTGCCCGCCTGCTGGCGACAATGGCCGCCTGCCCGTCCCTGACCGGGACCGAACTGTTGGCCGGGGTGAGCCGCGAGCTTCCCCACCTCGACCCTCGGGGGGTCGCCCTGCACGGCGCGAGGTTGCTGGCCGAACTCCACCAACAGGAAGCGATTATCGGTACCAGGGTTCGCGTCGGTTACATAAACCATCATTGACTGGAGGAGATAAAAATGGCCTCTCCCATGCTGCAACCCCTTTACAGGGTACACAGGTGGCTGAACCTTACACGCAGGGCGGATTTTCTGGCGCTGCTCCTGCTGCGACTTTTTCTCGGACCTGTGTTCATCGCCGCCGGCCTCACCAAGGCGACCTCCTTTGAAAGTACCGTGGCCTGGTTCGGGAACCCCGACTGGGGCCTGGGCCTGCCGCTGCCCTGGCTGATGGCGTTCCTGGCCACCGCGGCGGAACTGGTGGGCGGCTTCCTGCTACTGATCGGCGTGGCCACCCGCTATGTCGCCATACCGCTGCTGATCACCATGGCCGTCGCCGCCACCACGGTGCATTGGCAGCACGGCTGGTTCGCCATCGCCCCCTCGGACCCGCAAACCAGCACAGCGAGGCCCCTCGCGGCGGTCGGCATTCCCGCCGCCCAGCGCAGTATGGAAAACAGCGAAGAAGTAGGCAGGCGCCTCAACGCTGCCCGCAACCTGCTACGGGAACACGGCAACTATCGGTGGCTGACGGAAAAAGGCACTTTCGTGGTGCTGAACAATGGCATCGAATTCGCCGCCACTTATTTCATCATGCTGCTGGCACTGTTTTTTTACGGCGGCGGCCGCTTTGTCAGCCTCGATTACTGGATCGCCCGCTGGCTCGGCCAGGAAGGGGATGCCCCGGGATGACAACCGAGTCACGCCCGGGGCGCGGCGAGGGGGAGGTGAGCAATGGTGAGCAGCGATAATCCGCGGCTTGCGACAGCCACTTGACGACGATGTTTTCACCTCCGAACATGGGAAGATAGCTATTAGAGCCCACCCCATGAAACCCGCAGCCCCCAGCGATTACCGCGAACTGGCCCGCCGCCGCCTACCACGCTTTCTGTTCGATTACCTGGACGGCGGCGCCTACGACGAACAGACCCTGCGCCGCAGCACTCTGGATTTGGCTGACATCGCCCTGCGCCAGCGGGTGATGCGGGATGTCAGCCACGTCGACCTGACCACCCACCTGCTGGGGGAAACCCTACCCATGCCCCTGGTGCTGGGGCCCGTCGGCCTCACAGGTATGAATGCCCGCCGCGGCGAGGTGCGGGCGGCCCGCGCCGCCCAAAAGGCGGGCATTCCCTTTACCCTGTCCACGGTGTCCATCTGTCCCCTCGAGGAACTGGCCGGCGCCCTGGACAGGCCGCCCTGGTTCCAGCTCTACATGATCCGCGATCGGGACTTCATGGCCGACTTGCTGGGGCGGGCGCGGGATCTCGGTGTCACCCATCTGGTGTTTACCGTGGATCTGCCGGTGCCCGGCACCCGCTACCGGGATCTGCGCTCCGGCTTGTCCGGCTCCCCGGGCCTCGCGGGACGGCTGAAAAGACTTGGCCAGGCGGCCATGCGCCCCCGTTGGGCC
The DNA here is from genome assembly GCA_050486485.1 of Porticoccaceae bacterium. Lineage (GTDB taxonomy): Bacteria > Pseudomonadota > Gammaproteobacteria > Pseudomonadales > Porticoccaceae > NAT127. Next base: position 878 of record JBJHDJ010000284.1, on the reverse strand, counting down.
TGGGATGTGGGCCTCCGCGGGCGGCCCCATACCCTGGGCAATGTGGCGCCGGTGCTCAAGGGACGAACCGGTCTCGAGGATTTTTTCGCCTGGCTGAGCGACAACTTCGACCCCACCGTGACCTGGGACGATCTGGACTGGGTGCGCCAGCGCTGGCCAGGGAAATTCATCATCAAGGGCATTCTCGACGCGGACGATGCCCGGCGCGCCGTCGAGGCCGGGGTGGACGGCATCGTGGTGTCCAACCACGGCGGGCGCCAACTGGACGGCGTGCCCTCCACCGCCAGGGCCTTGCCCGAGATCGCCGCGGCGGTGGGCGGCGACACCACCGTTCTGGTGGATGGCGGCGTGCGTTCCGGTCTCGATGTGGTGCGCATGCTGGCGCTGGGCGCCAGGGGAGTGTTGCTGGGCCGCGCCTGGGCCTACGCCCTGGCGGGCGGTGGCGAGCAAGGCGTGTCCCATGTATTGGCGCTGCTGGAGGCGGAGATGCGCGCCGCCATGGCCCTCACCGGGGTGACTCGCATAGCCGATATCGACTCGGAGATCCTGGTGTGCGCCCGGTAAACCCTGTGGTGCCGATGGGTATCGCTGCGCTCAACCCATCTTTCGGGGGCATTGCCCTGGCAGGGTGGTGACTCGTAGGGGGCAGGTTAGCCGCGGGCGTAACCCACCAAACCCCACCATCAGGCCGCACATTGCACAGCTAGCGCCATTGTCAGGGCCTCCCACGAAAGTCCGTAAAGATGGCAACTGATCCCGTCAAGTGCCGCAAAATGTCTGGCACACCACCTCGTCGGGCCGGGGTGGCCGGGCCAGATCCTCGTCGCCGGGACTGTATTCCCAGGGATTTGCCAGGCGGTCCACGAGACGGTGGAAAG
>JBJHDJ010000283.1:2322-4059 GCA_050486485.1 Porticoccaceae bacterium | reverse complement strand
GCTCCAGTGAGTAGACTTGCGCCAGGCCCGTACCCATCGAGATCAGGGCTGTTCGCTCGGCTTCGGAGAGCTGCCCGAGACGGGAAATCGCCTCCATCCAGGCATGGCTATTACCCGGTGGCAGCAAGGTCCATGCGGCCTCCGCTGTAATCGTGGCCCGCAATGCCCCCACGGTGTTGGAGCCGATCACCGGTGTCCCCGCCATCCAGGCCTCGCTCACCACCAGTCCCCATTGCTCGTGGTCACTCGGAACCACAAGCGCCAGGGCGTCCCTCATCCACGCTCGGGCAGTTTGGTTTGGCAACAATCCCAACCAGTGCACTCTGTCATCGAGATTGCAGCGGCTGGCGTGGGCGCGCAGGGCGGCAGCCTCGGGACCATCGCCAATCACCACCAAGTGAATGTCCAGCGCGGAAAGTCCGGCCATGGCATCCAGCACCGTGGCGAGACCCTTGCGCCGGACCAAGCGCCCCACAAACAGCAGATAGCGCCCCTTGGTGAAGCTTTGAACCTGGGTGACATCGGTATTCACAGGACCGACCACATCCACCCCATAACACTGGCGATCAAATGGAACATTCAGACCAGCAAAATACTCACCGTGAAGCGAAGAGGGAAAAAAACCACCATCGAAAAAACCATAAAACAAATTTTTAACGCGACGGGTGAGCCAGCCGCGCCTGTCAGTCTCCGCCCAAGCGTCATCCATCAGGTAAAGACTCCCACCGTGGAGAACCTTGTAGTGCATGGCACCGGCCCCCTCGGCAAAGGCAGGCGCGGGAGCAAAGACATGGCTCGCCCCCACCCGCACCAACTCCCGACAAACGGCGCGAGCCACTTGGCGGGGGCGAAGGCTCAGGTAATCCACACCTGGAAACAGGGTATGAACGGCATCACCCAACCCCATGTTCGCCGCCAAACCCGACTCCAGCTCCCCGTAACTGGAATCACGGGAGGCAACCTGAAGGGCGACACAGGGGACGCCAGATTCCTTGAGGCTGGCATGGAGGGCGGCGAACCTCTGGCGGTGGTAGGGCAGAATGCGTTGATAGACCACGGCCACCATGCGCACGGAGGGCGGTAGCGGTCTTACGGAGCCGTGGGTCATGGCGAGTGCGCTCCATGGCAACCCAGGCCCATGGCGCGGGCCAACCCCTCGAGAAAAGCTTGTTCGCCATATCGATCGCAGGCGCGCTGCCTGCCACCCGCAGCAAGCCGGGATCGCATGGCGCTGTCGTCCAGCAGCCGCGCAAGTGAAGCGCAAAGTTCTCGGCTGTTGTCCACCGCTACCAGACAACCACTGTGGCCGTGCTCCACCAGTTCAGTCAAGGCCCCCGCGCGGCTGGCAACCAGGGGTACAGCCACCGCCATGGCCTCCAGGGCGCTCAACCCAAAGCCCTCCTCGCGGCTGGGTACCACGGCGATATCAAAGCCCTTGAGCGCGGAGAACACCTGATCCCGTGGATATCCACCAGCAAACAACACCCGCGCTTCCAGGCCCAGATCCCGAACCAGGGCCTCAAGGGCAGGTCGTTCCTCGCCCTCTCCCACCAGCACCACACCTATATCACGACCGTGCGCAACCAACTCGGCCAGGGCGCGAACTAGAATATCCGGCCCCTTGATGGCCGCCAACCGGCCACAATAGCCGATGACCACACGGCTGTCTGGCCAGCCCCGCCCCGCCCGCCAATCCATGGCCACGGCGGCATCCGCCGCCTGCACAACCACGCTATT
>JBJHDJ010000283.1:0-2312 GCA_050486485.1 Porticoccaceae bacterium | reverse complement strand
GCCCACTGGCGGTAGTGCCAGACACACAGATGAACTTCTGGCACCACCAGCGGGCCAACCAGCGCAACCGCGCCTGGGCGGCAGGACGAAAATGCTCGGCGGCCACATGCACGCAAGCCACCAGACGGCGAGTGAAGATCCGGGCGACCAGCAGGGGTAACAGGGTTGGCGTCATATACTGCAACCAGATCCATCTAGGGCGCGCCTTCATCAGGTAGCAAACCAGCCTGACAGACAGGGCGAGGCTGGCCAGGACACCGCCCCTGGCACCAGCAAGCTGGGTGACGGGAATACCCGCCCCGTGGAAGCTGGACAGCATCGAAGGATCCACCTCCTCGAAATAGACCACGACCTGTACCTGATAACCGAGTTGCCGCAATGCCCTGGCGGTGGCAAGGGTGGCCACCTCGGTGCCACCTGTCAGCATACAGGGCAGCAGGATCGCCACGGATGTCCCCTTCAAGGCATTCCCACCTTTGAGGACAGTAATTGCTCCATTTCACTGACATAGACTTGGTGATATTTAACCGAGGAAGGTCCGTTCGAGGCGCACTCCAGCACCTGGGCGGGATGGGTGGCTAGGTACTCGAGCCTGTCCGCCAGGGCTTCGGAATTGTTGGGCGGTACAATCCAGCCATTGACGCCCTCTTGAATCTGCTCGGAGGGCCCTCCGCAATCGGTCACCAGGGCGGGGCGACCGGCGCTAAGACCTTCAGCCACGGCTAATCCAAATGCCTCTGGTGAAATGGAAGGCAGGACAAGAACATCGAAACTTCCATAGACAGTGGCTATGGCGGCTCGTTGGAAAGGGCCATGAAGGTAAAACCAGGATGGCCTGGGATTGGCCTTTTCCGCCAATACGCGCTGCCACTCAGCCTCGTCCCGGGCATTGGTGGCCGCCCCGTGGACATGGAGTTCGACCCTGTGCCCTGAACCATTGACGAGGTTGAGGGCCTCCAGCAGCACATGGAGGCCCTTGGCGTGGTCGATACGGCCAACGAATCCCAGCCTCAGCGGTCTGTCGCCCAGTGGCGCAAGGGGCACGCAGGCGACAGGTTGAATACCGTGATGGAGCACCCGAAGCTTGTCCCGGGGCGCGCCAGCCCTGACCAGAGCTTCTCCCAGGGCGGCGGAAGGCGCCACCAGCACCTCGGCTTCGGCGACGAAAGCGGTGAGGCCTTTCAGCTTCTGTTCCGTCAGCCAGGGGATATAAAGCACCCTGCCCAAATACCCCAACGGGTTGAATCGGGTGAGCAGCGGGCCAACCATGCGATAAAAGGCCAGCGGCAACCGCGCCAGCAGAGATCCCACACCCCTGCCCTTTTTCTTGCAACGCAGTACGCAGGGACCGCAAACTCGAATATGGGGGCGAACACGGCAGATGGTGTCCTCCGGTGTCAACAGATCTCCCTTGGGGCACACCTCACCGGGGTGGTGGGCTACCACCAGGTGGGGAATTCCCAGGTTGTTGCAGGCCCGTACAACAGTGGGCATCATGCCGTTGATCTGGACAACACTCGGATTGATTCGAACTATCAATGCCTCCATCCGGGCAATGCGAGTCTCACCAAGCTCAGAATACTGTTCCTCAAGCGATTCGGATGGCAAGCGTACCGGCATCGACCAAAGAGGCATATCCTGCCAGCGAGACTCCACGGGCTCGGTTGCCGTTTCAGCGGTAACGGGAACAGGCTCAAAAAGGCACAGGTCGTGACCGCGCGCCAGCAAGGCCCGGGATAAATCCTGCACATAACTTTGACCACCACCGATCTGGCGCTTGAGGGGACCGGCGGTAATGATCAGAATTCGCTGGGTCACACAGATTGTAATCCTGGCCGCCAGCGGCCTGAGTCGACCTCTTCCAGTGCTACTTCATAAACTTCGATGGTTTTGTGCGCACATATCTCCCAGGAAAAACCCTTAACCCGAATCGGACCCAGTTCCCGAACCTCTTCTATTTTGTGGTTCATTCGGCCTGCATCGAAGTCCAGCATCACCCTGGTCATCTCATCGATGTCCTCACCATCCACATAAATGGCAAGATCGCCACCCACCTCGGGTAGCGACGAGCGTCGTGTGGTCATCACGGGCACGCCGCAGGCCAGAGCCTCGAGAACCGGAAAGCCAAAACCCTCGTAAAGTGAGGGGAACATGACACATGTGGCGTTCTGGTAATACTTGACCAATTCAGCGTCGGAAAGTCGACCCATGGCAAAAATACGGTGGCTGTGGCGGGTAGCGCGGATCATGGCATCCAGGGACTCTGGCAATGTCCAGGCCAGCCTGAGGTCGTTTCGGCCACCAGCTTCGAC
>JBJHDJ010000282.1:1700-4089 GCA_050486485.1 Porticoccaceae bacterium | reverse complement strand
GAGGCAACGCCAGCCTCCATGACGAGCAGTTGCACGTCGGCAAGGTCCAGTTGGTGGCGCAGTTCGTGGCGGGTGGAGAAGGTGTTGAGAGCCACGGTGATGCCGCCCGCCATGGCGATGCCAAAGCAGCTGAACAGCCACTCGGGGCGATTGCTGACCAGAACGCCCACTCGGGCGTTCTTGCCCAGCCCGAGGGCGAGGAGGGATTTGGCCACCCGCCGGGACTCGGCAAGAAACTGCCGGTGGCTCCAGCTGTGGCGCCTGCCCCGAGGGTCGGTCCAGCACAGGGCCTCGTTGCCGAGGTGCAGGCCTGTCACCTCCGCCAGGAAACCGGGCAGCGTCAGGGCGCCAAGGCCAGGTTCCTCGCTGAGGGGGGGTGCGACAATCTCGGACAGTTTTGGCATGGTGGGATGGATTTCTCCGTGTTTGGATGACGGTACCCTGAACCAAGGATGCTCAAATTCTAGCCGAACCCCTTGCTGTTCATCAAAATGACATTTATATTCGTCACATTGTTAGTATATGTGTATTTGACGGATTTTGAACCTGTATACGGATGATTTCACGGAAATGGAAGCGATCACAGGATTCATGAATACACTGGGCACAAGAGTGTTTCGGACGGTGAGACGGGCAGCGGGGGAAGATAGGACAATTGCGCACGGGTCCGAAGCCGTGGCGGTATTGAAGGATAAACATGATGAACCCAAGATTTTCCCTTGAGGGAAAAGTAGCCCTTGTCACCGGGGGCGGTACCGGCATTGGGCGAGCCAGTGCCCTGATGATGGCGGAGCATGGCGCAAACCTGGTGCTAGCGGGTCTGGATAGCGCTCCGCTCGAAGCCACGGCCAGAGAAATCAAGGATCTTGGCAGAAAAGCGCTTCCCATCACCATGGATGTAACGGATAAGCAACAATGCAGGAATGCCGTGAATTCTGCCATCGACCACTTCGAACATCTCGATGTTCTGGTGAATTGTGTCGGTGGTGGGCAGCTGAAACCCATCGAACAGTGGAGCGACGATGAGTGGCATGCACTATTGGACTTGAATCTCGGTAGTGTGTGGCAACTGTCGCGAATAGCCGCCGAGCCGATGTTGGCACAGGGGAGTGGCGCCATCGTCAATATTTCCTCCGCGGGTGGCATTACCGCCATGCCGGATTCACCAATCTATGGCGCAGCCAAAGCGGGGGTAAACAGCCTTACCCGCTCCATGGCCGCGGCGTGGACGTCTAGGGGCGTGCGGGTCAATGCCATAGCCTGTGGTGCCATTCGCGCCCCAACGCTTGTTGATGAGCTTAACCGACTGGGAATCGATGTGGCGACCATGGCGCGGATCAACGGTTCTGGACGACTGGGCGAGCCGTGGGAGATCGCCAGTGGGGTTGTGTTTCTCGCCTCGGATGCGGCGAGCTTTTGCTCGGGCCAAATCATACTGATCGACGGCGGCCCCAAGGGTCCCACGGACTGATAGATGAGTCTGTAATGTAGCCGAGATACTCCACGCACAGGCAGGCCCCGCCATCATCCATGAAGGACGGGGCGCGGTCCAAAAGCCCCGAAACGAAAACATGGCAGAGGAGCATAAAACCATGCAAATGAACGACATGATCATCATCAGCGTGGACGACCACGTCAGCGAACCCGGCGACATGTTCGACAACCATTTGCCACCGGAACTCAAGTCCAAGGCACCCCAGCTCAAGCGCATGAACGGCGCCGACTACTGGACCTACGAGGACATGGTAAAGCCCAATCCCGCCCTCAATGCCGTGGTTGGCCGCCCCAAGGAGGAGTATGGCATGGAGCCCCAGAGTTACGACCAGATCCGCCCCGGCAATTACGACATCCACGCTCGCATCGGCGACATGAGTGTCAACGGCATCCTCAGCAGCATCTGCTTTCCCAGCATGGCGGACATGGACGGCAGTACCTTCAGTCGCGCCAAGGATCGCAAGACCGCCCTGCGCATGATCCAGGCCTACAACGACTGGCATATCGACGAATGGTGTGCCGCCTATCCAGGGCGCATGATTCCCATGGCCATCATTCCCCTCTGGGACGCCGAGCTGGCGGTGGCGGAAGTGAAGCGCGTGGTGGCCAAGGGCTGCCACGCCATCACCTTCCCGGACAACCCGGCGGCGAAAGGCTTCGCGTCGATCCACGATCCGTTCTGGAAGCCCCTGTGGCAGGTGTGCAACGATAACCGGGTGGTGATCAACTGCCACATCGGCACCGGCTCGGCGCCGCCCCATGCCTCGGATAAAACCCCCATCAACGCCTGGATCACCGTCATGCCCCTGTCGGTGGCCAATGCAGCCTCCGACTGGCTCCACCTGGAGGCCCTGCACCAGTACCCGAACCTGAAAATTGCCCTGTCGGAGGGCAG
>JBJHDJ010000282.1:0-1690 GCA_050486485.1 Porticoccaceae bacterium | reverse complement strand
CATATGGACTGGCACGGCCGTAGCCCCACCCAGGTGTTCAGGGACCACTTTCTCACCTGCTTCCTGGTGGATAAGTTTGGCCTCAAGAACTACACCGACATCGGCGAAGACCTGATCATGTACGAGAACGACTACCCCCATTCGGATTGCGTGTGGCCCAACGCGCCGGAATTTCTCTGGGAGTCGGTGAAGGATCTGCCGGAGCGGGTGATCAACAAGGTGACCCACGAGAACGCCATGCACCATTACAGTTTCGACCCCATTGCCATTCTTGGCAGGGAAAACTGCACCGTGGGCGCCCTGCGGGCACAGGCCGCCGCCCTGGGGGTGGATACCACCGTCAAATCCACACCCGGCTACAAGCCTGAAAGTACCGGCGGGGTGATCACCTCTGGTGATATCGCCAGGATGTTCGCCGGGCAGGCCCAGGCGGTGGAATCCTGATATTCGTCGTTCCTGCACAGGGGGGGCTCCAGGCCCCTAGGAATGTCCCCGGCCCTGGGTTCCCGCCTGCGCGGCCATGACGAGCCATTATGAATGCCATTTCGCGCCAAATAATCACAACATGCAGAGGTAACACCAATGAGCAATCCGGTCAGCGGAAAGTCCCTACGGGTCGTCCAGTGGGCCACCGGCACCGTGGGCGCCTTCGCCATGCGAGCGGTGCTGGAACATCCGGACATGGAACTGGTGGGGGTGCGCGTCTTCTCCCCCACCAAGGAGGGCAGGGACGCGGGGGAACTGTGCGGCCTGCCGCCTGTGGGGGTTAAAGCCACCTGCAGCAGGGATGACATCCTTGCCCTGAAGCCGGATTGCGTGATCTACATGCCGGATCGGACAGACCTGGGCGATGTCTGCGCGCTGCTGGAAAACGGCAGCAACATCGTCACCACCCGCTCGGATTTTTTCCATGCCGGCTCCATGGAAGAGGGCGCCAGGGCGCGGGTGGAAGCCGCCTGCCGCCAGGGCGGGACCAGCATCCACGCCACCGGATCCAGCCCGGGCTTTATCACCGAGGTGCTGCCCATCGCCTTTACCTCGGTGGTGCGACGGCTGGACTTCCTGGCCATCGAGGAATACGCCAACTGTCTGGAAGGTTGTTCGGAGGAAATGCTCACCGACCTGATGGGCTTTGGGGATACCCCCGAGCAGTTCGCCCAGCGACAGCACGGCGAGCACCGGGCTTTCGAGTACTCCTTCAACGCCCTGGCGCAGGGACTGGGACTCACCATCGACAGCTACCAGCACGCCATCGACATCGCCCTGTGCCGCGCACCCACCAAACTTCGGGAGTCCACCATCGACGCCGGCACCGTGGGCGCCCAGAGGGTTTCCATGGTGGGCCTGCGCAACGGCGAGCCGCTGGTGCGCTTCCGTTCCAACTGGTTTGTCACCCTGGATGTGGAGTGCGACTGGGGGCTGCGCCCCGATGGCTGGCGTGTGGACATCGAGGGAGACACCCCGTTCTCCATGACCATCGACCTGCCCATGCCCATCGAGGACAGCATGCGCGCCTCCGCCCGTTACACCGCTCACCGCCCGGTGAATGCCGTCCCCTGTGTGGTGGCCGCGCCACCGGGTATCCTGTCCACCCATCAGTTGCCCCAGGTGTTGTCCCGGCTGGGTTGACATGTCACTCGCTCGGAAAAATAGCCTTCGTGCGGCGGTGCCCTGCCGCACGACCCTGGCA
>JBJHDJ010000281.1:0-4146 GCA_050486485.1 Porticoccaceae bacterium | reverse complement strand
GTGGAGAATGCGCCGGCGCAGTTCCGCTGGCTGGTCCGCCGGGCAGCGCCGCAGCCACGCGAAGGCTTCCCGTTCGCTGAGGGGTGTGTTCCCGGCCGGGGTGAACTCGGCGACCGCCGCCGGCGGGTTGCGCTGTCGCCACCACAACAGGGCGAATGACACCGCCACGGCGCCAAGCACCAGGTTGGCGATGGCCGATGCCCACAACCAGGGCAGGATGCCGGGCTGGAGCTCCGTTGTCGGCTCGCCACCCAGCGGGGCGGCGCCAGGTGTCAGGGCGGATTCCGGCGCCGCGACCACATTCACCGTCACCGCATCCAGCACCGTCTCCCGGGGCTCCCCGGACACGGTGTCCCACCATGGCAGGCGAATCTCGGGAATTGTCAGCACCCCGGGCCGCAGCGGCACCATGGCCAGGGATTCGATGCGGGTGCCCTGCACACCGGTGGCGCTGGTGGAGTCCTCGATGCGCGGCTGGTCCGGGTAGAGGCGGAAGTCCTCTCCACCGTCCATGGACAGGGGTGGCAACTGGGCACCCTGTAAGCCCTGCGCGGAAATGATCACCGAGCGGGTCACCGGCTCACCCACCACCCATTCGTCCACTTCCCGACTCCAGCGCTGGGCCAGGCTGACCCCCTTGCTGGGCAGCCAGTGATTGCTGGCGATGTGGCTCGGCGCGGGGCTGACTTCCAGGGTCAGGGCCGTGGAACTGGCCACCACTGGCCTGGCCGCCGAGGCAAAGGGCGAGCGGCCGAGAGCTCGGAATGGGTCGCTGGCATCGGCAATTTCGCCGCGAAAGCGCAAGGCCGGAATGGACAATTGCCCCGGGCGTTCGGGGAACAGGGCGTAGCGCAATTCCACCACGCTGTAGGGGATGCCATCGAGGATGCTCTGGTACTGCGCCTCGTGGACCCGCGCCACCCGGGCGCCGTCCACCTCGGGCTCCTCCGTTGACAGACTGACCAGGGGCTGGGCGCTATGCACCTTGAAGATGAGCAGCACCTGTTCACCGACAACGGCGTTGGCGGTATCCAGTTGTGTCTCGACGAACAGGGGTTGTGGCCCGCCCGTCGTGGCTGGCCTGTCGCTGACCTCCAGTTGCAGGGCATCGCTGACTTCGCCGCGGAAGTGGAACGAGGGTATCAACAGGGTTCCGCCACGCCGTGGCATCAGGGCAAGCCGCCACTCGGTCCTCGCGGTGTCGGCGCCGGCGCCCAGGGAAAGATGGCTCTGGCGTTGTGAGGAAAGGATCTCGAAATCCCGTTCCAGGGAGGAAAAATCCGGGTCCCCCATGGCCTGCCCCTGATAGCGCAGGGTGAGGGTCAGGCTTTCCCCGAGGGCGATCCGGTCGCGGTCGACGCTGACCACCAGCTCACTGGTCAGGGCGTGGAGCGGTGTCAACGCCAGCAACAGGGCGGCCAGCCAGCGCAGTCGCAAGGGGAGTGTCACCATCGTTCCTCCTGGAAGCGGTCGGGGGGCAGGTCGAAGCGTTGCCGAGGCTCCAGAGCCTGTTGACGGGCCTGGTACTGGAATTTGCGCCTCAGCAGGCCACCGGGGTCATCGGCAATGCGGCGCAGCCAGTACTCCAGTTCCGGATCGCCGGCATGATCGCCCGTGTCGTCGGCGATCGGTGCCCAGGGTTGGCCGTTGGCGCTGCTGGCGGTTTCCCGTTCGTCCCGGTCATTGCCAGCAAGTGCGTCGGAGGTTTCTCCCTCCATGCCGTGTTCCTGGCCGTCGGGCTGCGGCATTGTCCCGTTGCCGTCGCGGACTTCATCGTTTCCGGCATCGTTGGGGGCCGTGGTTTGCTCGGAAGCCTCTGAATCCCGCGCGGGTTGATCGCCATCTTCCCTGGGGCCGCCATTCCCCGGGGTGGGTGGGGGTGCCTGGCTGTCGAGCAGTTGTTGCACCAGATCCCGGTTGAAGTCGGCGTCCTGGAGTTGTGGGTCCATGGCCAGGGCACTGTCGTAGGCCGCCAGGGCCTCCTCCAGCCGCCCCTGGCGAGCCAGGGCGTTGCCCCGGTTGAAGTGTCCGGCGGCGTCATCCCACTGGGCAAAACCCGCTTCGGCGGCGCTGAAATCGCCGCGCCGGTAGTCGGCCACCGCCCGCCAGCGGTTGTCCTTGAACAATTCGGCAGCCAGCCCTGGCTGGTGATTCTGCAGCGCCTGGTAGCCCTGGCGGTCGCGGTTGTGCCACCAATCCCGCCAGGGTGATGGCTCCTCCCCGGCCTTCCCGGTGGCCGGTGACAGGGCCAGCGGGGCGACGATGAACAGGGCCAGCAAGTTGCGCTTGAAGGCCAGCACCGCCAGTGGCAACAGGGCCAACACCAGCCAGGGGCCACGGTCCCGCCAGGTTTCCAGGGTGCGTTCCTGTTCCCTTCGCGCCCCCAGGGCTTGGTCGGTGATGGGCGCCATCAGATGATCGATATCGCGGTCGTCGGCGGTCAGGGTGGCGTAGCGCCCGCCGTTGCGCTGAGCAAGCCGTTCCAGCAGGGTGGAGCCGAGTCGGGCCACCACGATGCCGCCACGACTGTCGCGGGCGAAGCTGCCGTCGCCGAGGGGGACGGGTGCTCCTTCATCGGTGCCCACGCCGAGGATGGAGAGGCGCATCTCGGGGAAATTGCGCAGGCTGTGCTGGAGGTTTTCCGCCGCCTGTTCCACGAAACCGTCGGTCACGAACAGGATGTCTCCGTCCCGGTAGCCGGTATTCATTAGCAGCTCCAGTCCCTTTTCCAGGGCCAGCTCCGGGTTTGCCCCGGCCAGGGGCATGATGTCCGGGTGCAACACCGGCAGCAGGGCCAGCAAGGTGTTGGCATCGGTGGTGAGAGGACTGACCACATGGGCATCGCCTGCCCACGCCACCAGGGCCACGCTGCCTTCCCGGTGGCGGTTGAGAATGTCGATGGTCTTCAGTCGGGCGCGGGTCAGGCGGTCCGGGCGGATATCGGTGGCGAGCATGGAGGGGGAGAGGTCGAAGAGGATCACCAGGGCGCTGTCCAGGCGGCTGGTGGCAACCTGGTCTCGGTCCCAGGTGGGGCCAGCCAGGGCCAGGCAGCCCAGCAGTGCCGCCAGCAGCATGCCCCGAGCCGCCCAGGGGCTGTCATTGCCGGCGCCACCCACCAGCAAGGGTTGCAGCCGCGGGTGTATGACCCGCTGCCAGGCGCCGGCCCCGCGGCGACGCCTGCGCAACCCTGCGATCAGCAGCGCCAGCACCGGCAAGGGCAGCAGCCACAGGGGGCGCAGAAAATGAAAGTCCTGAAGGGCACCCGCCAGCTCAGTCATGGTTGCCCCGCCATGGATGGTGGCCCAGTAGCAGCAACCACGCCAACAGGGCCACCCCCAGGGGCCAATGGAACAAGTCACGGAGGGGTCTGACGGTGTCACCTTCCTGGTCCACCGGCTCGATGGCGTCGAGGGTGGCGTAGATATCCACCAGTTCCTGGGGGTCATGGGCTCGGAAGTACCGGCCACCGGTGATGTCGGCCACCGCCTGCAGGGTGTTCTCGTCAAGATCCCAGGAGGGGTTGACGCGGCGTCCGCCGCTGATCATTTCCGTGGCGCCGAGGCCAATGGTGTGAATGCGCACCCCGTGGCGGGCGGCGATTTCCGCCGCCGCCAGTGGATGAATTTCGCTGGAGGTGTCGGCGCCGTCGCTGAGAAGAATGAGCACCTTGCTGTCGGCAGCCTGGTCCTCGAGGCGGCGGGTGGCGATGATGATGGCATCGCCGATGGCGGTTGACAGGCCGGCGAAGCCGATGCGCATTTCGTCGACAAACGACTGGACGGTGCGCAAATCGAAGGTCAGCGGGGCCTGGAGGTAGGCCTCGCTGCCGAACAGGATCAGACCGACCCTGTCCCCCTGTCGGCGACCGATGAAATCACCGAGCACCTCCCGCAACACCGCCATGCGCGAAAGCATGGCGTCGCCGCGGCGCATGTCGTTGATGCGCATGCTGTCGGACAGGTCGATGGCCAGCATCAGATCGCGACCGGTGGCGGTCAGGGCCACCGGCTCCCCTACCCAGGTGGGCCTGGCGGCCGATGTCAGCAGCGCCAGCCACAGGATTGTCAGCAGCACCAGACGAACACGGTTGTCCACGGGGTTTGCGCTGCGCGGCACGCCACCGGCGAGTCGCAGGAAGTGGCGGGC
>JBJHDJ010000280.1:0-4159 GCA_050486485.1 Porticoccaceae bacterium | reverse complement strand
TTCTGCAGGCGCAGGGGCAGGAATTCCTGGTCGGTGATCTCGCCGTTCAGGTAGCGGCGGGTCTGATCCCGGAACTGGGCGACCCGCTGGTCGATGATCTGTTGATCGATGGCGTCGTACTGATACATGGGTTCCGCTGCTGTCTGTTGAAACGGGTTCGCGCCCTGGGCGCACGCGGGGGAGGCATCATACACGGATGCCCCCAGGCTGTCAGGTGGCGGTGAATGATAGGGCTATGTAGTTGAAATGATAGGGCTATGTGATTGAAAGGTGAAAAGCTTTTTTCCTATATCCGTTATCGGCAGGGTAATAAGCGGATATGGCGGCTAGGGGTAACGGGGTAAGGGGTGATGGGCGCGGCATGGCCCCGTGCATTTTCCCGACCGAGGGTGGGACATCGCCGGACTTCGCTGCTAGAATGCCGCCCTCGCCACTCCGAATCTGGAACCCTCGGGAGAATCAGCAATGAGCGATACAGACAACCGCAACTCCGACAGCGACGCCAAGGTGGATGCCCTGGCCGCCGTGGCCATGATTGCCATCGTGATCGTGGGCGTGGTGTTCTGGCTGAGCAATATGTAGGCACGCCAGCTCCGCGCGCAAGAACGGCGGCCAGTGGCCGCCGTTCTTGTTTGCGCAACCCTTATGCCTTGGGCTTGGCCCTAAAGCCCGCTGCCGCGCAGCACCAACCTCACCACCCCCACCACGATAAGGATGAACAGCACGGTAAAGATCACCCCGGCGGCAATAAACACCTTGAGGCTGCCATGCTGGAAATCCCGCTCCCGGTTCCTGTTGCTCTGCACCCCCAGCGCCGCCGCCAGGGTGCTCATCAGCACGGCGATAAAGCCGGGTTTGCGCTTGCCGTTGTTGTCGGGTTCGGGGGTGGTGTTGGACATGGTGGTTCCTATAATCAGGTCTGACGTTTTTTAGGTCTGACGTCGGATGTCTGACGTCTGACGCCAAGATGCACCGCGGGTACGATTCTCCATCAATTCCCCCACGGATATCTGTGTTTCAGTCAAATTTTCTGGCTCGTAGTCTATGGGGAGTCACCCACCGATCTCTTAACATCGACCCCCAGCTCTGCCTTGGGAAAGCATGAAATAGCACCACTCATGCTAGCCGCGCTTTTTCGCTTCGCCGCCTTGCGCTGGACGCCGCGACCGTCAGGTTTAGTCAGCCAATTTCCAATAAGGCCAGCCAGGACTTCATCACCTCAATCCCGCACCAAACCATCTTGGCGTCAGACGTCAGACGTCAGACGTCAGACATCCGACGTCAGACATCAGACATCAGACATCAGACGTCAGACGTCAGACGTCAGACCCAAGCCTTTCAATACCCCAACACCGCGTTCAGCAACCGCTCCAGGGATTCCACGCTGACCCCCTTGCGCTCCGCCAATGACTCCACCTGGTCCCGTTGCACGCGGCCGACATTGAAGTAGCGGGCCTCGGGGTGGGAGACGTACAGGCCGCTCACGGAGGCGGCGGGCAACATGGCGAAACTCTCCGTCAGGCTCATGCCGGCATTGTCGTTCGCGTCGAGCAGTTCGAACAGGGTGGTCTTCTCGCTGTGATCCGGGCAGGCGGGGTAGCCGGGCGCGGGGCGGATGCCGCGGTATTTTTCGCGGATCAGCTCGTCGTTGCTCAACTGCTCATCCGGGGCATAGCCCCAGAACTCGGTACGCACCCGTTGATGCAGCCGTTCCGCCAGGGATTCCGCCAGGCGGTCCGCCAGGGCCTTGACCATGATGGCGTTGTAATCGTCGTGGCGAGCCTCGTATTCCGCCGCCAGCTCGGCGGCGCCAATGCCGGCGGTCACCGCGAAGGCGCCCACATAATCGGCCACGCCACTGTCATGGGGCGCGATATAGTCAGCCAGGGACTGCATGATGTCGCCGGCGCCGGGCTTCAGGGTTTGCTGGCGCAATTGGTGCAGCACGGCGATGGGGTTGTCGCGCCGTTCGTCGGTGTACACCGCGATATCGTCGTCGCCGACGCGGTTGGCGGGCCACAGGCCGAACACCGCCCTGGCCTGGAGGCGCTTTTCCGCGATCAGCTTGTCCAGCATGGCGCGGGCGTCGGCAAACAGGTTGCGGGCCGCTTCCCCCACCGCCTCGCTATCGAGGATGGCGGGGTATTTGCCCACCAGATCCCAGGTCATGAAGAACGGCGTCCAGTCGATGGTGTCGACAAGTTCCGTCAGGGGATAGTCGTCGAAGACGGTGACCCCGAGTCGCTTGGGCGCCGGCGGCCGGTAGTTGCCCCAGTCCCATTGCAGGCCCTGTTGCACCGCTTCCCGGTAGGGGACGGTGGTGCCGCGGGGCGCGCGGTTGGCGTTGCGCTCCCGCACCTTTTCATACTCGGCCTTCACTTCGTCGATCAGGCCCGCCCTGTGGGTCTGGCTGATGAGGCGGCTGGCCACCCCCACGGCGCGGGAGGCGTCCGCCACATAGATGGTCTGACCGCGCTTGTAGGCCGGTTCGATCTTCACCGCCGTGTGGGCCTTGGAGGTGGTGGCGCCACCGATCAGCAGCGGCAGATCCAGGCCCAGCCGTTCCATTTCCGCGGCGACATGCACCATCTCGTCCAGGGACGGGGTGATCAGCCCGGACAGACCGATGATGTCCACCTGCCGTTCCACCGCTGTCTCTAGGATCTTGTCCGCGGGCACCATGACGCCGAGATCGATGACCTCGTAGTTATTGCACTGCAGCACGACGCCCACGATATTCTTGCCGATATCGTGCACATCGCCCTTCACCGTGGCCATCAGGATGCGGCCGTTGGCCTCGGCGCCCTGCTGCTTTTCCGCCTCGATAAAGGGTTGCAGATAGGCCACCGCCTGCTTCATCACCCGGGCGGATTTCACCACCTGGGGCAGGAACATCTTGCCGGCGCCGAACAGATCGCCCACCACATTCATGCCGTCCATCAGCGGCCCCTCGATCACATCCAGGGGCTTGTCCGCCAGTTGCCGGGCTTCCTCGGTGTCCTGTTCGATATGGGCGTTGATGCCCTTCACCAGGGCGTGCTCCAGGCGCTTGTGGGGCGGCCAGTGGCGCCACGCCAGGTCTTCCGCGGCGGCTTCCTTCTGGCTGTCGTCCCGGTACTTTTCGGCGGCCGCCAGCAGGTTCTCGGTGCCCTCCGGGGTGCGGTTGAGGATGACATCCTCCACCAGATCCCGCAGTTCCCGTGGCACTTCGTCGTACACCTCCAGTTGCCCGGCGTTGACGATGCCCATGGACAGGCCGTTGCGGATGGCGTGGTAGAGAAACACGGAGTGGATCGCCTCTCGCACCCGGTTGTTGCCCCGGAAGGAAAACGACACATTGCTGATGCCACCGGAGATCAGGGCGCCCGGCAGGTTGGCGCGAATCCAGGCGCAGGCGTCGATAAAGTCCCGGGCGTAGTTGTTGTGCTCCTCGATGCCGGTGGCCACGGCGAACACATTGGGGTCGAAGATGATGTCGCTGGGGTCGAACCCCACCCGCTTCACCAGGATGTCATAGCTGCGCTGGCAGATTTCCCGGCGCCGCGCCAGGTTGTCCGCCTGGCCCTGCTCGTCAAAAGCCATCACCACCACGGCGGCGCCGTAGCGCCGGCACAGCCGCGCCTGCTCGACAAAGGGCTCCTCGCCTTCCTTGAGGCTGATGGAGTTGACCACCGCCTTGCCCTGGATGCATTTCAGCCCGGCCTCGATGACATGCCACTTGGAGGAATCCACCATGATGGGGATGCGGGAGATATCCGGCTCCGAGGCGATCAGCTTGAGGAAGGTGGTCATCGCCTCGACCGCATCCAGCATGCCCTCGTCCATGTTGATATCGATGACCTGGGCGCCGTTTTCCACTTGCTCCCTGGCCACGTCGAGGGCGCTGGCGTAGTCGCCCTCCAGGACGAGGCGCTTGAAGCGCGCCGAGCCGGTGACATTGCAGCGCTCCCCGACATTCACGAACAGGGAGTCGGCGGTGATATTGAAGGGTTCCAGGCCGGCGAGGCGGCAGGCGGGCTCCAGTCGCGGGAGCTGGCGCGGGGCGATATCCGCCACGGCGGCGGCGATGGCGGCGATATGCTCCGGCGTGGTGCCACAGCAGCCGCCGACGATATTGACGAAACCGCTTTCGGCGAATTCGCGGATGATCGCGGCCGTC
>JBJHDJ010000279.1:0-4165 GCA_050486485.1 Porticoccaceae bacterium | reverse complement strand
GGCGCCGGGGCGCCGATCACCAGTTGCACGCGATCCTGGATCAGGGCCTCCCAGGCGCCGCCGAGCACTTCCTCGCTGAGGTCTATCTCCACCAGCGGATGGGCCAGGAGAAATTTCGCCAACACCGCCATCACCCCGTGGATGGGCACCAGGGAATCCACCGCCACCCGCAATTTTGGCTCCCAGCCCCGCGCCAGGGTGACCGCCTCGTCGGCCAGTGAATTCGTGGCGGCGAGGATCTCCCGCCCCCGCTCCAGCAACAGCCGTCCCGCCGGAGTGAACACCGAGCGCCGTCCCTGGCGCACGAACAGGGTCACGCCCAATTGCTGCTCGTGCTTCTGGATACTGTAGGACAGGGCGGAGGCCACCTTGTCCAACTCCTCGGCGGCGGCGGCGAAACTGCCGCGGCGATCGATGGCGTCGAGGATGCGGAACAGTTCCAGGCTGAGATCCACGGCGGCCTCCATTGTTCGGATTATCTGATGTTATTGAACAGTTTGATCCAGTTATTGGTCAGAGACAATGGGATTAAGCTGTTTCCACCATCAATCATCTTGAAGGAAACCAACCCATGCATCTGCCACCCATACTGGTCAAAACCCGCGCCGGCCTGGACGACCTGCCCCTGCGGCTCGCCGCCGGGGTCATCTTCATGGCCCATGGCGCCCAGAAACTGTTCGGCTGGTTCGGAGGCCACGGCCTTGCCGGCACCGGCCAGTGGATGGAGTCCATCGGCCTTGGCCCCGGTGTGCCCATGGCCTTTCTGGCGGGGGCGGCGGAGTTTTTCGGCGGCCTGGCGCTGATCGTCGGCCTGCTTACACGCCCGGCGGGCGTGGTGCTGGCTTTCACCATGGTGGTGGCGATCTTTGCCGTGCACTTCGAGCACGGCCTGTTCATGGCCAACAACGGCTACGAATTCGCCCTGGCGCTGCTGGTGATTTCCGTCGCCCTGGCAATGCGCGGCGCCGGGCACCTGAGCCTGGACCACCTTATCAACAAGCACTGAACGGAGGATAACCCATGGGACTGATCGTCAAGGGCAAATGGCGCGACCAGTGGTACGACACCGACGAGACCGGCGGCGAGTTCGTGCGCCAGGACAGCCGCTTCCGCGGCTGGGTCACGGCGGATGGCGGCGCCGGCCCCAGCGGCGAGGCGGGGTTTGCCGCCGAGAGTGGCCGCTACCACCTGTATGTGTCACTGGCCTGCCCCTGGGCCCACCGCACCCTGATCTTCCGCAAGCTCAAGGGGCTGGAAGAACATATTACGGTGAGCGTTGTGCACCCCCTGATGCTGGAAAACGGCTGGGAGTTCGGCGACAGCGGCGACCCGCTGCACGGGCTCTCCTACATCTACCAGCTCTACCTCAAGGCGGATGACAAGTACGAGGGCCGCGCCACGGTGCCGGTGCTGTGGGACAAGCAACAGCACACCATCGTCAACAACGAATCGGCGGAGATCATCCGCATGTTCAACAGCGCGTTCGACGGCCTCACCGGCAACCGCGAGGACTTCTATCCGGAGGACATCAGGGACCGCATCGACACCATCAACCAGCGGGTCTACGACACGGTGAACAACGGCGTCTACAAGGCGGGCTTCGCCACCCGCCAGAAGGCCTACGACAAGGCCTACCGGGAACTGTTCGACAGCCTGGACTGGCTGGAGGGGCTGCTCGCCGACAACCCGTACCTGGCTGGCGAACGGCTCACGGAAGCGGACTGGCGGCTGTTCACCACCCTGGTGCGCTTCGATGCCGTGTACCACGGTCATTTCAAGTGCAACCGCAACAAGCTGGCGGAGTTTCCCCATTTGTCCGCCTACCTGCAGCGCCTGTACGACATCCCCGGCATAGCCGACACGGTGAATTTCGACCATATCAAGCGCCATTACTACGGCAGCCACAAGACCATCAACCCCACCGGCATCGTGCCCGCCGGGCCGGACCCCATTTTGCGCACATCGGGTAGGGTGGGTTAGCCGAAGGCGTAACCCACCAGTCCCCCGCCATGTCATGCCCTGCGATGCGATGGGTATCGCTACGCCCGACCCATCCTACGAATCCGGGAGCGGCGATGCGGAGGTAGCCCGTAGGGGGCAGGTTAGCCGCAGGCGTAACCCACCATCAACCAACCGATCATGTCCCGCGGAGCCATGGGTATCCCCGCGCCCGACCCATTCGACAAACAACCGTCGATTGGGCGAGCCTCGTGTGCAACCCATCGCCGCGTCAATGCGGTTATAATCCCCAGCCATCAAGGCCCCAACGCCATTGCTGGAGAAACCCCGATGATTCCCCCACGCCTGCTGTCCACCCGCGTGCTGATCGCCGCCGCCCTGCTCGCCACCACCGCCTGTACCTGGGTGCAGGTACCGCCAGAAGCCCAGCAGGTGGTGGTGGTGCCCGCCAACCGGGTGAGCGCCTGCAACCGGGTGGGCACTGTATCCAGCACCGTGCGCGCCACCATCCTGGCCATCCCCCGGGATGCCAACAAGGTGCGCAACGAGCTGGATGACCTGGCCCGCCAGCAGGCGGTGTCCATGGGCGCCAATACCCTGGTGCGCGAGTCCATACGCAACGGCACCGGCAGCTATGTGGCCTACAACTGCCCTTGACCGCACTGGCCGGGCGCTGCGTTATGCTCCCGGATGGTTATCAATGCGAATGTGCTGACGAACCGTAGGATGGGTCGGGCGAAGCGATACCCATCGCACCGCAGGGTTTGACATGACGGGGGCTGGTGGGTTACGCCTTCGGCTAACCCACCCTACGGGTCACCTGCACAATGCCGCCCGCTGATCCGTAGGATGGGTTGAGCGCAGCGATACCCATCGCACAGCACCACACCGCATGACACGACGGGGGGGCTGGTGGGTTACGCCTTCGGCTAACCCACCCTACCCGCCGTGCGCAAAATGGGCCAAGCACAGCGAGCAGAACTATGAACCAGGACGAACTGAAAAAGGCCGTCGCCCAGGCGGCGGTGGACTACACCCTCGAGCGCGTCGAGAACGACAGCATCATCGGCATCGGCACCGGCTCCACCGCCAATTTCTACATCGACCTGCTGGCGCCCCACAGCCACCGCTTTGCCGGCGCCGTGGCCAGTTCCGAGGCCTCCGCCAGGCGCCTCAAGTCCCACGGCATCGAGGTGCTGGAACTCAACCACGCCGGCTCCCTGGCCCTCTATGTCGACGGCGCGGACGAGGCCAACCCCAGGCTGGAACTCATCAAGGGCGGTGGCGCCGCCCTCACCCGGGAAAAAATCGTCGCCGACGCTTCCGCCGAATTTGTCTGTATCGCCGACGAGAGCACGTGGGTCGACCATCTGGGCACCTTCCCCTTACCGGTGGAGGTGATCCCCATGGCCCGCAGCTTCGTCGCCCGTGAGCTGGTCAAGCTGGGGGGCGATCCGGTCTATCGCACCGGAGTTGTGACGGACAACGGCAATGTCATCCTCGATGTCCACCACCTGCACCCCATCCCCTCGCCCCGGGATCTGGAAGAGCGCATCAACAATATCCCCGGTGTAGTCACCAACGGCCTGTTCGCCCTGCGCCCGGCGGATCTCCTTCTGCTCGGCACCAGCGATGGCGTCAAAACCCTGCGCGCCACGGGATAAAAAGTAGGATGGGTTGAGCGTAGCGATACCCATCACACCGCACGCCCTAACGAGGTGAAATGGTGGGTTACGCCTACGGCTAACCCACCCTACAGAATCACCACAGCGACGCCCACGCATCCCGTGTAGGATGGGTTGAGCGTAAGCGATACCCATCACATTCACGAGCTGACGGGGCGGAATGGTGGGTTACGCCTGCGGCTAAACCACCCTAGGGATTCTGCATCGTTTCCAGCTCGGTCCAGCGGGCGTAGGCTGCTTCCAGATCAGTTTGCAGCGCCTCCACCCTGTTCAGGGTCGCCTCGATGTGTTCCCTGTCCCCCTGGTAAAAGTCCGGCTCGCCAAGTTCACTCTGTACCGCCTCCAGTTCGGCCTCCAACACTTCGATACGGGCAGGTAGCTGATCCAGCTCCCGTTGATCCTTGTAGCTCAACTTCTTTTTCGCTTCCGTAGGGGGTGCCGCCATTTTCTTGCCAGGGCCGGGCACCGGTGCTGGTGCCGGCAACGGTGTTACAGCCATGCCCTTAAGGAAACTGCCGCCC
>JBJHDJ010000278.1:0-4172 GCA_050486485.1 Porticoccaceae bacterium | reverse complement strand
TGAAGTACTCCCTGGCGATCTCCTTGAGGGGCAGAAAGCCGTGTCGCTCGGCGCCATAGTCGACGAAGGCGGCTTCAAGACTGGGTTCAACGCGGGCGATCTTTCCCTTGTAGATGTTGGCTTTTTTCTGCTCGCGGGCGCGATTTTCGATATCGAGGTCGTAGAGGCGCTGACCGTCAACCAGGGCGACACGCAGCTCTTCCGGCTGCGTGGCATTGATAAGCATTCGTTTCATCGTGTGTTGTCCTGTAGTTGCGCCAGGACCGCACCGATGCCACCGGGACCGTGATATGAGGTTTTACGGCAGTGCGCGCGGTGTCCGTCCACCAAAGGCGGTCGGGGCGTTGCTCACCTGAGTCGTTCTGCCGCTGTTCATCGAAAAATATCCAAAAGGAATATGCTGTTACGATGTAATCCTGTCATTCTGACGCGGGGCGGGATGGCGGGTGGAGGCTGTTGTGGCGCTCCAGGCATCCGGCCGGGCCGACAATCGGACCTTGTTCAGTAAACCTTCAATTCAATGTCTCTGGTGGCAACCGCTGCGACTCCGGCGCGTTGCCTGTAAGCTCCACACGGCTTGGTGGAGACTCGGATTTCAAAATCTTTGGCATTGACTGCCTGCCCGCCCGTTCCCAGCAACCTGTTCCTGGGAGCTTGCCCTGTCGGGGGCTGCGGGCGCCGCAAGCATAGCAAAGATTTTCTTTGCCATCAATGACATAGAAAACACCGCCGAAATGGCGTCAAATCGACCGGTGCTGCTAGAATTCGCGCCCTGTCATTGAACGGTTTTCAGGCCATGGCTGCATCTCCCGGGGACACCAGCGGAGTCACCTTTTTAGCGGTCGGCGACGACGACGCGGGTCAGCGCATCGACAACTTTCTGCTGGCGCGTCTCAAGGGGGTGCCCAAGTCGCGGGTGTATCGTCTGCTGCGCAAGGGTGAGGTGCGGGTCAACAAAGGTCGCGTCAAGCCCGAGTACCGGCTGGCGAGCGGGGACTCGGTGCGGGTGCCCCCCATTCGCTTGGCCGAGACGCCGTCCACGCCGGCGCCGGGCATGGCGCTGCGCAACCTGCTGGGGGCCAGCATTCTGATGGAGACGCCGGACTTGCTGGTGGTGGACAAACCCGCTGGGCTCGCGGTTCACGGCGGCAGTGGCGTCAGTCTGGGGCTGATCGAGGCCCTGCGGGCAACCCGCGAGGATCCGTTTCTGGAGCTGGTGCACCGCCTCGATCGCGGCACTTCCGGGTGTCTGCTGGTGGCCCGCAAGAAATCCGCCCTGCGGGACCTTCAGCGGCAACTGCGGGAGGGCAGGGTGGAGAAAACCTATCTCTGTCTGGTCACCGGCAAGTGGCCCAAGGGGCTGGACCGTATCGACGCTCCGCTGCGCAAACTCACCCAGGCCTCCGGGGATCGCATCGTGCGGGCCGATGTCGAGGGCAAGCGCGCCGTGACCCATTTTCGCGTGGCGCGCCGCTTTGCCGCCCACACCCTGCTGGAGGTGGGGCTGGAAACCGGTCGCACCCATCAGATCCGGGTGCACTGCCAGTTGGCCGGGCACCCCTTGCTGGGGGATGACAAGTACGGCAACGACAGCGACAACACCAAGGCCAGACAGCAAGGTCTGTCGCGCCTCTTCCTTCACGCCCATCGCCTGCGTTTCCGCGAGCCTGGTGGCGAACCGGTGGTGGTGGAGTCCCCGCTGCCGAAGGATCTGGTGGATTTTCTGGGGCGTCTGTCGTGACCGCCAAGCACCCCCTGCTGATTTTTGATTGGGACGGCACCTTGTCCAACTCCCTGGCCCGCATCGTCGAATGCCTGCGTATGGCCGCCCGCGATCGTGGCTTGCCGCCTCCCGATGAGGCCGAGGGCAGGGAGGTGATCGGCCTCGGTCTTGGCGAGGCCCTGTCGGCCCTGTTCCCGGGTCTGGGTAGTGGTGAGCTCCTGGCCCTGCGGGACAGCTATTCCCGTCTCTACACGGAACTGGATCGTGAGCCCGCGCCTTTCTACCCTGGGGTGCTGGACACCCTGGGGCAACTCAGGGAGGAGGGCTTCGTGCTGGCGGTCGCCACTGGCAAGAGCCGCCGAGGCTTCGACAGGGTGGTGCGTGGCCATGGTCTTGCTGATTTTTTCCATGCCAGCCGCTGTGCCGACGAGACGGCTTCCAAGCCCAATCCCCTGATGCTGCGGCAGCTGCTCGATGAGCTGAGCTTTGCCCCGCAACAGGCGTTGATGGTGGGGGATACGGAATTCGACATGGCCATGGCCGCCGATGCCGGGGTGGCGCGGGTCGGGGTGAGCTACGGCGCCCATCATCGCTCCCGCCTGCAGGCCTGGGGACTGCTGGGGTGCGTGGATCGTTTCCAGGACATTAGGCACTTGTTGCACTGACAGGTGTTTCCCGGGCAGTGTCAGGTCCCAATGGCACTGAATTAAGCCGAAAGAACATTCCTTCTCCCCCTGGGGAGAAGGCCAGGATGAGGGGAAAGCGGCGGAGCCGCTTGATTGCTGGCGCAATCGCCCTCTCCCCACCCCTCTCCCGCGTGCGGGAGAGGGAGAAAACGGCGCCATAACGCTTACGGAACCTCTGAAAAATGTAGCGAGCGGCCCGAGGCGCCCCGAGCCGCGCAGCGAATCCCCGAGACATATCAGATAGATAGGCGAGGGGTGAGCGAGCACGCGAGGGTGCGGACCGGGTCGCGCAGTAGTTTTTCAGAGGTTCCTTAACTCAGTGCCATTGGGGTCAGGTCCTGACTAGGGCAGGCCGACGCCCAGTTCCCTCAGTAACCGCGACAGGCCGATCAGCGGCAACCCTGTCAGTGCGGTTGGATCCCGGGTGTCCACCTGCTCGAACAGGGTGATGCCGAGGCTTTCCACCTTGAAGCTGCCGGCGCAGTCCCATGGCCGTTCACGATCCAGGTAGCGCCTGATCTCGCTGTCATTCAAGGGCCGGAACACCACCCGGGTGGTGTCGAGGTGTGACAGGCAGTGTCCGGTGGCGCTGTCCAGCACCGCCACGGCGGTGTGGAACACCACGGTTTCACCGCTCTGGCGTTGGAGCTGTGCGAAGGCCTTCCGAGCCGAGCCCGGCTTGCCGAGGGTTTCCGTGCCCAGGGCGGCAACCTGGTCCGAGCCAATGATCAGGTGATCCGGACACTGGCGCGCCAGGGCCATGGCCTTGGCCGCCGCCAGCCGTGTCGCCAGTGCTGTTGGCGCCTCCTCCGCCAAGGGTGCTTCGTCCGTGGCTGGGCGGATGGCCGCGAAGGGCAGGCCGAGGCGCTCCAGCAGGGCTTTGCGGTAGGGGGATGAAGAGGC
Source organism: Porticoccaceae bacterium (assembly GCA_050486485.1). Lineage (GTDB taxonomy): Bacteria > Pseudomonadota > Gammaproteobacteria > Pseudomonadales > Porticoccaceae > NAT127. The sequence continues at coordinate 860 of JBJHDJ010000278.1, read as the reverse complement.
CAGTATCAGGGGCTTGGGCATGGCGGAATTCCGTGGTCGCTTGGGGGGGATTATCCCCATATCACCGGTTGATCGCACCCGGCGCCGACCGGTTTGTCCTCTTGCGGCTGGAGTGGTGTGAAAATGTCTGTAATCACTCAATAATTTTTTGACACGGGCCCGGCCAATCCCTAGAATTGCGCGCCTATGTCGACCCCCCCCGAGCGCAAGCCCCTGCCCCGTCAGGTGGACCCCCGCAAACTGGTCATTCAGGGAGCCGTGTTGCGTGGCTCCGTGCCTGCCGGCGAGATGAACAGATTGGCCGCGGCGGTGCTGTCTGTCGAGGGATTGGTGGAGGCCAACCTGCACTTTGTCCGCGACGATGAAGGGCGGTCGGTGGTGGAGGGAAGCGTTGCCCTTGAGGTGCGACTGGAGTGCCAGCGTTGCCTGCAGCCCGTGGCGACCCTTCTCGCCGGGCAGGTGGGGCTGGGTATCGTGTGGGACGAGGAGCAGGCCAGGTCTCTGCCAGGGCGGCTGGAACCCTGGATTGTGGCCTCCGAATCCGCGGACCTCCACGACATGGTGGAAGACGAGTTATTGCTGGCTCTGCCCATTGCCGCTTACCACGACAGCGGGGAATGCCGCAATATTGGCACCTATTCCACCGGAGAAGTTTCGGACTCTGCGGAGAATCCCTTCGGAATTTTGGCGCAGTTGAAAAACAGGCAGTGACTGCCAGTGACATGAGCGAAAGCTCCAGGAGTGAAAAATGGCTGTTCAACAAGATCGTACCACCCGTTCCAAGCGCGGCATGCGTCGCGCTCACGATGCCCTCGCCGGCCCCACCCTGTCCGTGGACCAGGTGAGTGGCGAGAAGCATC
>JBJHDJ010000277.1:0-4174 GCA_050486485.1 Porticoccaceae bacterium | reverse complement strand
GCACATCGAGCCGGTTCTGGGTGTCGTAGCTCAGGTTGGTGACATAGCTCTGCCCGGCGATCTGTTCGGTGACCTGGGTGTTGCGGCCAAAGTTGTCGTAGATCAGCGTCTGGCTGTAGCCGTTGGGGCCGGTGACCTGGTGCAGTTGGCCCTTGCCGGCGCCGCTGGCGGTGTCGTACACCCAGTGGGCGGTGTGGGCGGCGTTGTGGCCCGCGCAGCCGTTGGTGGACTGGCTGGCCTGGCCGACATCGCTGGACACCGTGCCGGTGTAGAGATCCGCCCGCTTCACCTGGCGGCCCAGCTTGTCCAGAATGGGCACAATCAGCCATACTCTCAAGCGGAAATCGGAGGTATTACGATGCACACACACAACGCCAAGCAGGAAGCCCTCGAAGCCATCGAGCGTTTGCCCGACACGGTGGACATGGAAGAAATCATGTACCGGCTTTATGTGCTGGAAAACATCCGCCGCGGGCAGCGGGATGCCGCCGATGGCAACACCCAGCCAGCGGAGGCCGTGTTGAAGGACATTCAATCGTGGTGAAGTGGACAGCCCACGCAAGGATCCAACTGCGCCATATTTACGATTACATAGCCCAGGACTCTCCGCTCTACGCAAAGCGTGTCAGTGAAGCGATAGTCCAGAGGACTATCCGGTTGGATGAGCTACCCCGGAAAGGACGCGTGGTGCCTGAACTTAACGACGAGGCCGTGCGAGAACTGTCGCTATACTCCTACCGCATCATCTACGAGATCAAACCACAAAGTCTCATCGAGGTGCTCGCCGTCATTCACAAGCGGCGAGACTTGCAGGCGGAAGAAATACCACGGGAATTGTGACGCACACCATTGAATTGCTCAGTCTTGGCGTGGAGGCTAGAACCAGATCCCATTGGCTGGACAGTCATAGCACGATGAGAAGTGCTGTCACTGGATGAACGGGACACCACCTCCCCGCACCAACCTCCCCCATCCCACCCCGCACCCGCTACAATAGCGCCCCCCTTCGATACCACAGGCCGCAATGTCCAGCTCCGTGCTCCACACCCCCGCCGCCAATGCCCCCGGCGATCGCCGTACCTGGGGCAGCCTGCCGGGCGCCGCCCGCGCCCTGGCCATCGTCGAGGCGGCCCAGGAAGACAACCGCCTGTGCCTGGTGGTGGCGGAATCCGCCGCCGCTGCGGCCCAGCTGGAAACGGAACTGACATTCTTCGCCGCAGGCAGTGACCTGCCAATATTGCACCTGCCGGACTGGGAAACCCTGCCCTACGATGTGTTTTCCCCTCACCAGGATATCGTCTCCGAGCGGCTGCATTGCCTGTACCGGCTGCCCCAGACCCGCCGGGGCATCCTGGTGGCCCCCATATCCACCCTGTTGCAACGCCTCGCGCCCCCACACCATGTCACCGGCAACAGCTTCGTGTACCGGGTGAGCCAGAGCCTGGATGTGGACAAGGTTCGCCTGCAACTGGAAAACGCCGGCTACCGGGCGGTGGACACCGTTTACGAGCACGGCGAGTTCGCGGTGCGCGGTAGCCTCATGGATATCTTTCCCATGGGCAGCCCCCTGCCCTTCCGCATCGACCTGCTGGACGACGAGATCGACAGCCTGCGCACCTTCGACCCGGATACCCAGGTCAGCCTCCACAAACAGGAGGAGATCCGCCTGTTGCCGGCCCGGGAGTTCCCCTTCGACAGGGCTGGTATCAAGCGCTTTCTCGACAACTGGCACGACCACTTCGATGTGGATGTGCGCAAGTGCCAGGTGTACCAGGATGTGCGCGGCGGCATCGCCCCCCAGGGCATCGAGTATTACCTGCCCCTGTTCTTCGAGGGCACCGCCACCCTGTTCGACTACCTGCCGGACGACGCCCTGGTGTTCACCGCTCCCGGACTGCCGGAGGCCATCGAGGATTTCTGGCGGGAAGTGAGCGAACGGTTCGAGGAATACCGGGGCGACCGCCAGCGCCCCCTGCTGCCTCCCAAGGAATTGTATCTGTCCGCCGGGGAGTTGTTCGCCGCCATCGGGCGCCTGCCGCGCACCGACCTGGTGGTCGAGGCGGTGCGCCAGACGGCGGGCGCCACCAATTTCCCGGCCCGGCAGCCGGACACCGTAACGGTGGACAGCCGCGCCGCCAATCCCCTGCTGGCGCTGGAAACCCTGTTGCTGGAAACGCCCCATCGCACCCTGTTCTGCGCCGAGTCCAGCGGCCGCCGCGAGGCCCTGCTGGAACTGCTGGATCAGGGCGGCATCCGCCCGATGGCTGTGGAGACCTGGCGCGATTTCGTGTCCGGTGACGAGTCCCTCGCCATCACCCTGTTCCCCCTGGAGCGGGGCCTGACCCTGGATCAGCCAGCGCTGCGGGTGATCAGCGAGTCCCAGCTGTTTGGCCACCAGGTAATGCAGCGCCGCCGCCGGGGGCGCGCCCGGGACAGCGGCGAGATGGTCATCCGCGACCTCACCGAGCTCAAACCCGGCGCCCCAGTGGTGCACCTGGATCACGGTGTGGGCCGCTACCTGGGCTTGCAGACCCTGGAGGTGGACGGCGCCAATCAGGAGTTTCTCACCCTCGCCTACGCCGACGACGCCAAACTCTATGTGCCGGTCACCAGCCTTCACCTGATCAGCCGCTACGGTGGCGGCGACCCCTCCCTGGCCCCCCTGCACCGCCTCGGCAGCGAGCAGTGGCAGCGGGCGCGGGAAAAGGCCAACCGCCAGATCCGCGACACCGCCGCGGAACTGCTGGAAATCCACGCCCGCCGCGCCGCCCGCCAGGGCCACGCCTTCGGCGATCCCGGCGCGGACTATCTGCGTTTCGCCGCGGAGTTCCCCTTCGAGGAAACTCCCGACCAACAGGACGCCATCGACGCCGTGTTCCGCGACATGCTGGCTCCCCAGCCCATGGACCGGCTGGTGTGCGGGGATGTGGGTTTCGGCAAGACCGAAGTGGCCATGCGCGCCGCCTTTACCGCCGTGGCCAGCGGCAAACAGGTGCTGATGCTGGTGCCCACCACCCTGCTGGCCCAGCAGCATTTCGACAACTTCCGCGACCGCTTCGCCAACTGGCCGGTGACCATCGAGGTGATCTCCCGCTTCAAGACCGGCAAGGAGCAGGAGCAGTTGCTCAGGCAGGTGAGCGACGGCAAGGTGGACATCCTGATCGGCACCCACAAGCTGCTGCACAACAGCGTGGACCTGAAAAAACTCGGCCTGCTGATCATCGACGAGGAGCATCGCTTCGGCGTCCAGCAGAAGGAGAAGATCAAGGCCCTGCGGGCCGAAGTGGATATCCTCACCCTCACCGCCACCCCCATCCCCCGCACCCTCAACATGGCCATGGGCAGCCTGCGTGACCTGTCCATCATCGCCACCCCCCCGGCGCGGCGGCTGTCGGTGAAGACCTTCGTGCGCCAGCAGGAGGATCGGGTCATCCGCGAGGCGATGATGCGGGAGATCCTGCGGGGCGGCCAGGTGTACTACCTGCACAACGATGTGAAAACCATGGAACGGGCGGTGGAGGAGCTGCGCAAACTGGTGCCGGAGGCGCGTATCGATGCCGCCCACGGCCAGATGCGGGAACGGGAGCTGGAGCGGGTGATGTCGGACTTCTACCACCAGCGCTTCAATATCCTGGTGTGCAGCACCATCATCGAGACCGGCATCGACATTCCCTCCGCCAACACCATCATCATCGAACGCGCCGACAAGTTCGGCCTCGCCCAGTTGCACCAGTTGCGGGGCCGGGTGGGACGCTCCCACCACCAGGCCTACGCCTACCTGCTGACTCCCCACCCCAAGGCCATGACCGACGACGCGGTCAAGCGGCTGGAGGCATTGGCGGAGGCGGATCATCTGGGATCCGGCTTCACCCTCGCCACCCACGACCTGGAGATCCGTGGCGCCGGCGAGTTGCTGGGGGAAAACCAGAGCGGCCATATCCACGCCATCGGCTTCACCCTCTACATGGCGTTGCTGGAGAAGACCGTCAAGGCCATGCGCAGCGGCAAATTGCCAGATCCGGACACCGACCTGGCCGAGAGCACCGAGATCAACCTGCACATGCCGGCACTGATTCCCGACGACTACCTGCCGGAGGTCAACACCCGGCTGATTCTCTACAAGCGCATTGCCAACACCACCAGCGAGGAGGAGTTGCGGGAGCTGCAAGTGGAG
>JBJHDJ010000276.1:0-4186 GCA_050486485.1 Porticoccaceae bacterium | reverse complement strand
GGGTTCGCGCCAGCGGACTCGGGTCCCGCGTCCGTATCACCGGCTGGGTGGATGGCGAGACATACCGGCTGTATCAACAGGCCGGGGATGTCGGGGTGCAGTTGCGCGCCCGCTCCCGGGGCGAGACCTCCGCCGCCGCCCTGGACTGCATGGGCCACGGCCTCGCCACCATCGTTAATGCCCACGGCTCCATGGCGGATCTGCCAGAGGACAGGGTTTGGATGCTGGCGGACGAGTTCAGCCAAAACGAACTGACCAAGGCCCTGGAGGCCCTGTGGCGGGACCCGGCGCCGCGCCAACGGCTGGGTTCGGCGGCCCGCCAGTTCGTCGCCGAGCGCCACCACCCGCGACATTGCGCCGGGTTGTACCGGGACGCCATCGAAGGGTTCCACCGCCACCGGCAGTCCACCTACCTGGCCACCCTGGACAACGCCCTCGGTGAGTTGGCGGAAGGTGACAGAAGCGACCGGGCGCTGGCCATCCTGGCCGATCGACTGACCCGTACCCTGCCCCAACCGCGGGGCCACCGCCAGTTGCTGGTGGATGTGTCCGCCATCGCCCGCAACGACCTGCGCACCGGCATCGAGCGGGTGGCCAGGGCGCAACTGCTGGCGCTGATGGCCGACCCACCGCCGGGGTACCGGGTGGAGCCGGTGTATCTGGTGGAACTGGAGGGCCGCTGGCGCTATTGTCACGCCCGCCGCTATGCCCGGGACCTGCTCCAAGCGCACGGGCTACGGCTGCCGGACGAGTTGGTGGAGCTGGCCGCCGGCGATATCCTCTATATTCCGGACTTTTTCCCCCAGGGCATGATCGCCGCCGAGGCAGAAGGCCTGTACCGGGAACTGCGGGAACGAGGGGTGAAAATCGCCGTGCTGGTTCACGACCTGCTGCCCATCACCCTGCCGGATTGCTTTCCCCCCGGCGCCGATCTCGGCCATCGCCAATGGCTGGCGGCGGCTTGCGGACTGGCTCATCGCCTAATCTGCATTTCCCGGGCGGTGGCAACGGCGGTCGAGTCCCTGCGCCCCGAAGCCACGGAGCCGCCCGCCATGTCCGTGCTGCATCACGGCGCGGACATTGCCTCGTCGGCGCCCAGCCGCGGCCTGCCGCGACGGGCCAAAAAAGTGCTGGCCAGGCTGGCTCGGTCGCCGAGTTTTCTGATGGTGGGCACGGTGGAGCCCCGCAAGTGCCACTTGCAGGTGCTGGAGGCGTTCGACTTGCTTTGGCAACGGGGTCTCGACCTGAACCTGGTGATCGTCGGCGCCGAGGGCTGGAAAACCCTCGAGGACAGTGAGCGCCGCACCATTCCCGAAACCGTGCGGCGTCTCGAAGGGCACCCTTTGCGGGAACGCCGCCTGTTCTGGCTGGCGGGCATCAGCGACCAGTACCTGGAGGCGCTGTATGGCGCCGCCACCTGCCTGATCGCCGCCAGCCGCGACGAGGGCTTCGGCCTGCCCCTGATCGAGGCGGCCCAGCACGGCCTGCCGGTGCTGGCGCGGGATATCCCGGTGTTCCGGGAGGTGGCCGGCGACCACGCCCACTATTTCACGGGGGACGAGGCGACGGCGCTGGCGGACGCCGTGGAAGCCTGGCTGGCGCTGCACCGCCGCGGCCAGGCGCCGGACTCCAGCGCCATGCCCTGGCGGACCTGGGCCGACAACGCCGCCAGCCTCGGGGATATACTCACCGGCTGAACCCCTTGTGCTATAGTTCGCGGCTTTCACGATCGACCCGACGGCCCGGGATGGCAACCGTCGACAGGCCCGGATGGAATTCCCCAATGACAGAAAAATCCGCTCTCATCACCGGCATCACCGGCCAGGACGGCGCCTACCTGGCCCAACTATTGCTGGACAAGGGCTACCGGGTATACGGTCTGACGCCGCGGCGCAGCACCTCCGATGTCAATCTGACGCGCCTGGAATGGCTGGGCATCGCCCAACGGGTGACGCTGGTGGATGGCGACCTGGGGGATCTCTCCAGCCTGCTGCGGGCGGTGCATGATTCGCGCCCCGACGAGGTTTACAACCTCGGCGCCCAGTCCTTCGTCAAGGCCTCCTGGGACCAGCCGGTGCTCACCGGCCAGGTGACCGGGCTCGGCGCCGTCAACCTGCTGGAGGCGCTGCGCATCGCCAGACCCGAGGCGCGCTTCTACCAGGCCTCCACCTCGGAAATGTTCGGCATGATCCAAGAGCCGATGCAGTCGGAGACCACCCCTTTTTATCCCCGCTCCCCCTATGCGGCGGCCAAGCTCTACGCCCACTGGATGACGGTGAACTACCGGGAGAGCTTTGGTCTGTTCGCTTGCAGCGGCATCCTGTTCAACCACGAATCCCCACTGCGGGGCCTGGAGTTCGTTACCCGCAAGGTCACAGACGGGGTGGCGCGCATCAAGCTAGGCCTGGCCTCGGCGCTGCGCCTCGGCAATATCGACGCCATGCGCGACTGGGGCCATGCCCGGGACTATGTCAGGGCCATGTGGCTGATGCTGCAACAGGACGAGGCGGAGGACTTCGTCATCGCCTCGGGACGCACCACCAGCGTACGGGACATGTGCCGCATCGCCTTCGAGGCGGCGGGCCTGGACATGGAAGAGCATGTGGTGATCGACCCGGCCTTTTTCCGCCCGGCGGAGGTGGATGTGCTGCTGGGCAACCCGGCCAAGGCCCTGGACAAGCTGGGCTGGCGGGCGGAAACCACCCTGGAGGACATGATCGTGGAGATGTACGAGGCGGACCTGGCGCGGCTGCGAACCCAGACCGGTAGGATGGTTTGAGCGCAGCGATACCCATCATAACCAAGGACGATGGAGACCAACTTGTTGCAACACGCGGGTATTCGTCAATGGGAAGTACCCTGTTCAGCCTTTTCCGAGGCCAACTATTGATGGGTATCGCTTCGCTCAACCCATCCTACGGCGCCATCCCATTAGTCCACAGTGATGACTGTGGGTCGGTGGTCCATCATTCAACGCATCATTCAACGCATCATTCAACAACGGGACAACGGAAGGCTTCATGAGCCTGGCGGGCAAGACGGTACTGGTCACCGGCGGCAGCGGCTTCGTGGGCCGGCACTTACTGGCGGCCCTGGCGGACGCCGGCTGCCGTGCCCTCCACGGCACCGCCCTGGAGCCCGAATGCCCGGCCCCGGGGACAACCGTCCACTGGCACCCGCTGGACATCACCGACCGCACGGCCACCCTGGAGCTGCTTTCGCGCCTCGCGCCGGATGTGGTCTTTCATCTGGCCGCCCAGTCCCATGTGCCCACCAGCTTCGCGCACCCGGCCACCACTTGGTCGGTGAACCTCCAGGGCACCCTCAATCTGCTGGAAGCCACCGCCGCTGCCAACCCCAGGGCTGTGTTCGTCAATGCCGGCTCGGCGGATATCTACGGGGCCAGCTTCCGGGACGGCCACAGCGCCACGGAAAGCACGCCCCTCCTGCCCCTCAACCCCTACGCCGCCAGCAAGGCCGCCGCCGACCTGGCGGCCTTCCAGTTCGCCGCCACCAGTTCCCTCAGGGTGATTCGCGCCCGCCCCTTCAACCACAGTGGACCCGGCCAGGGGGAACAGTTCGTGCTGCCAGCCTTCGCCGCCCAGGTGGCGCGTATCGAGGCGGGGTTGCAGGCCCCCGTGCTGCGGGTGGGGGATCTCGGCGCCGAGCGCGACTTTCTGCACATCGCCGATGTGGTGGACGCCTATGTGCGACTGGCGTCCGGGGCCGACGCCATCCCCGCCGGCAGCGCCTTCAACATCGCCTCTGGACGGGCGCTCTCCATCGCCAGCCTGCTGGAGCTGATGCTGGCCGCCAGCGACCGGGACATCCGGGTGGAGAGGGATCCCGACAGGCTGCGCCCGGTGGACATCGGCCGGGTGTGCGGCGACAGTACCGCCCTGAGGGCCGCCACCGGCTGGCGACCGATGATCCCCCCCGAGCAACTGGTGACCGATCTGTTGCGGGCATGGCGGGCGCGGGTCGCCGGGGAGCCAGTATCGTGAACCGGCAACTGCTGTTCCACTTCGTGCGCCAGGATCTGGTGGACCGCCACGCCAACTCCGCCCTCGGGGCCCTGTGGACCCTGCTGCTGCCCCTCGCCAACATCCTGATCTTCACCCTGGTGTTCTCGCGCATCATGGGCATGCGCCTGGAGGCCCTGGGCATGGAGTCCCTGGGCCCCTAC
>JBJHDJ010000275.1:0-4206 GCA_050486485.1 Porticoccaceae bacterium | reverse complement strand
GGGTCCGCGCCCGTGCGGCGCCGACGGCTAGATTCGGGAGGACCATGAAGATCGTCTTTATCAACAACCGCGGGGGCGAGGAGCGCGCCCGCACCCTCACCCTCAACGGTTGGGCCAAGGTGCTGCTGTCCCTGTGCGTGCTCGGCATGCCGGTCAGCGCCGGCATGTTGCTGGGTTTCCAGATGGGCAACCAGGGGGTTGGGCTGTTGCTGGAGGGCGGTGTCGACAGCCTCCGCAAGGAGCTGGATCACCAGCGCCAGGCGGTGGCGGAGGGGCGCGAGGACGCCCGCCGCCAGCTCGAGGCCCTGTCCCTCAAACTGGCTCAGCTCCAGGCCCGCCTGGTGCGCCTCGACGCCCTGGGGGAGCGACTCACCGCCATGGCGGAGCTGGACGACGGCGAATTCGATTTCAGTTCGGTGCCGGCCCTGGGGGGGCCGCTCCATGGCGAGGGCGAAGCCCTCGCGGACAGCGATCTGGTGCGCCTGTTCCATGAGCTGGATGCCCGTATCGAGAGCCGCGAGCAGCAACTGGGGATTCTCGAATCCCTGCTCGCCGACCGCCAGCTGCGGGAGCGCAGCACCGTGTCCGGCCAGCCGGTGGAAACCGGCTGGATGTCCTCCGGTTTCGGCTACCGCACCGACCCCTTCACTGGCCGCCGCAGTTGGCACAACGGGGTGGACTTCCCCGGCAAGCCCGGTACCGAGATCGTGGCGGTGGCCGCCGGCGTGGTCACCTGGTCCGGCAAGCACGGCGCCTACGGCAACCTGGTGGAAATCAACCACGGCGAAGGCTTCATCACCCGCTACGCCCACAACGAAAGAAACAAGGTGAAGGTGGGCGACCTGGTGGAGAAGGGTCAGGTGATCGCCGCCATGGGCAGCACCGGCCGTTCCACCGGCACCCATGTGCACTTCGAGGTGCACAAGCACGGCCGCGCCGTCGACCCCTCCTCCTATATCAAAAGCACCCTGCGCTGACCGCGCCGTCTCATTGTGGATATACCCAGGCCCGCCGCGCGGGCCATGAGCAGTGCTTAATTGATAGTGTCCCAAGTCGCCGTAGGATGGGTTGAGCGCAGCGATACCCATCAAAAAAAGATTGGCATAAACGCTGGCATGGATGAGTACCCCCTTGCAAGGTTACGCGGGCGCCAGCGTGACGATATCAAACGGCATATGCACGAGTACAATGACCTGATCAAGCCAAGGGCCAGTTATGGTTGCCAGAGTTCTCAAAGCGGTATTCGGAAGCAAGAACGAGCGCGTTCTCAAGCGGATGCGAAAAACCGTAAATAAAATCAATAGCCTGGAGGAGTCTTTCCAGGGCCTGGACGATGCCGCCCTGGGCGCCAAGACCGTCGAATTCCGCGAGCGGCTGGACAAGGGCGAAACCCTCGACGAGTTGCTGCCGGAGGCCTTCGCCGCGGTGCGCGAGGCGGCGCGCCGCACCCTGGGGCTGCGTCACTTCGATGTGCAGATGATCGGCGGCATGGCGTTGCACGACGGCAAGATCGCCGAGATGCGTACCGGCGAGGGCAAGACCCTGGTGGCCACCCTGGCCGCCTACCTCAATGCCCTGCCGGACAGGGGCGTGCATATCGTCACCGTCAACGACTACCTGGCCTCCCGGGATGCCCAGTGGATGGCCCCCGTGTACCAGGCCCTGGGCTTGTCGGTGGGCATCATCCAGTCGTTCCGTGGCCAGGAGGCCCCCAACTCCTTCTTGGTGGCCGAGCCCGGCAGTGGCGACAAGGTGGTGCCGGTCAGCCGCAAGCAGGCCTACCAGGCGGACATCACCTACGGCACCAACAACGAGTTCGGCTTCGACTACCTGCGGGACAACATGGCCCTGCGCCTGGAGGACAAGACCCAGCGCGGCCACCACTACGCCATCGTCGACGAGGTGGACTCCATCCTCATCGACGAGGCCCGCACGCCGCTGATCATCTCCGGCACCGCCCAGGACAGCTCTGTGCTCTACAAGCGGGTCAACGCCCTGGTGCAGGTGCTGGCGCGGGAGAACGAGGAGCAACCCGGCGACTTCGTCATCGACGAAAAGACCCGCCAGGTGGAACTCACCGAGACAGGTCACCAGAAAATCGAGGATCTGCTCATCAACGAAGGCCTGCTGCAGCCCGAGGAAAGCCTCTACCAGGCCACCAACCTGGGACTGCTGCACCATGTGCACAGCGCCCTCAGGGCCCACAACCTGTTCCACCGGGATGTGGAGTACATCGTCCAGAACGGTCAGGTGGTGCTGATCGACGAGCACACCGGCCGCACCATGCCGGGCCGCCGCTTGTCCGATGGCCTGCACCAGGCCATCGAGGCCAAGGAGGGGGTCGGCATCCAAAGCGAGAGCCAGACCCTCGCCTCCACCACGTTCCAGAACTATTTCCGCATCTACGACAAGCTGGCGGGCATGACCGGCACCGCCGACACCGAGGCCTATGAATTCCACCAGATCTACGGTCTCGATGTGGTGGTGATTCCCACCAACAGGCCCGTCACCCGCACCGACCTCAACGACCTGGTGTTCCTCACCCAGGCCGAGAAGTTCGACGCGGTGATCGAGGACATCAAGGACTGCGTGCAGAAGGGCGCCCCGGTGCTGGTGGGCACCGTGTCCATCGAATCGTCGGAATATGTCTCCGGCCTGTTGAAGAAAGCCGGCATCGACCACCAGGTGCTCAATGCCAAGTTTCACGAAAAAGAGGCCAGCATCATCGCCCAGGCGGGCCGCCCCGGCACGGTCACCATCGCCACCAACATGGCCGGTCGCGGCACCGACATCGTGTTGGGAGGAAGCTGGGAGGCGGAAATCGCCGCCCTCGACAACCCCACCCCGGAACAGATCGAGGCGGTCAAGGCGGCGTGGAAAAAGCGCAACGAACAGGTGATCGCCGCTGGCGGCCTGCATATTCTTGGCACCGAACGCCACGAATCCCGCCGCATCGACAACCAGTTGCGGGGCCGCGCCGGTCGCCAGGGAGACCCGGGGGTATCGCGCTTCTACCTGTCCCTGGAAGACCCGCTGATGCGCCTGTTCGCCTCCGACCGGGTGCGCAACATGATGCGCGCCCTGGGCATGCAGAAGGGCGAGGCCATCGAGCACCGCATGGTGTCCAATTCCATCGAAAAGGCCCAGCGCAAGGTGGAGGGACGCAACTTCGACATCCGCAAGCAGTTGCTGGAATTCGACGATGTGGCCAACGACCAGCGCAAGGTGATCTACGGGCAGCGCAACGAGCTGCTGGAAGCGGACGAGATCAGCGATGTGATCGACGCCATTCGCGTGGATGTGGTCAACCAGGTGATCAGCGCCTTCGTGCCCCCCCAGAGCCTGCCGGAGCAGTGGGACATCGAAGGCCTGGAGGATGCCATCGAGGCGGACTTCGGCCTGCAACTGCCCATCCAGCAGTGGTTCCACGACGATCAGCGCCTGCACGAGGAGAAGCTGAGGGGCATGGTCGTCGACGCCGTCGCCACCGCCTACCGGGACAAGGGCGAACAGATCGGCCCGGATATCCGCATCATCGAGAAGCAGATCATGCTCCAGGTGCTGGACATGCAGTGGAAGGAGCACCTGTCCAACATGGATCACCTGCGCCAGGGCATTGGCCTGCGCGCCTACGCCCAGAAAAATCCCAAGCAGGAATACAAGCGGGAATCCTTCACCCTGTTCCAGACCATGCTCGACAACATCAAGCTGGAGACCATTCGTTTCCTCAGCCGTCTCCAGGTGCGCAGCCAAAGCGAGGCGGAGGAGTTGGAGCGTCGCCAGCGCGAAGCCCAGGCCAGGCAGAAAATGGAGTTCCAGCACGCCGAGGCCAATGCCCTCGCGCCACCGCCGCCCGAGCCTTCGCAGGCGGCCCAGCAGCCCGGCTCGGAGCCTCGGCAGCCCTTCGTGCGAGAAGGGGAAAAGGTTGGCCGCAACGACCCCTGTCCCTGTGGATCGGGCAAGAAGTACAAGCAGTGCCACGGCAAGCTGGGCTGAGGCCCCGAATGCTCGACCTGACGGGGTGCGATGGTGGGTTACGCCTGCGGCCAGCCCACCCTGCCCGTCGCCACCGCCGCGAGTTGTCCCGTAGGATGGGTTGAGCGCAGCGATACCCATCATCCCGCGATACCTGAATCCCTTTGGTGGGTTACGCCTGCGGCTAACCCACCCTACGAGTCGCCACTGCCGTGAGTTGTCCCGTAGGAT
>JBJHDJ010000274.1:0-4208 GCA_050486485.1 Porticoccaceae bacterium | reverse complement strand
CATAGTTGCTCAGGCAGAACGCCTGGATCCGATCCTCGTCGTCGAACTCCTGATGGAACTGGTCGGAAGGAAAGCCCAACACGGAAAATCCGCGACCACGGTAATCGCGGTGCAGCATTTCCAGCCCTCGGTACTGGGGGGTGAAACCACAGCGGCTGGCGGTATTGACGATCAACAGTACCTGTCCCCGGAAACGCTCGAGGGGTACGGGTTCGCCATCCATTGACATGCAGGTGAATCGGTGGACGGACATGGCTTCTTGGCGGACAGTGGCTCTACCCTGTTATGGAGAATCCCGTCTTCCCTGGCCGGCCAACAATGCGCCTTCAAGGGTAACCGCACACCGGGCTCCCGATTGCTGTCTCACCCGCTCTCGCTGAGTGAGACAGTGGAGTCCATGCTAACACAAGGGTGATTTACAACAAGCCCGTTGCACAAAAGCGAGACCGACGGCGCCCTTCGCGGCGCCGGCGGTCGTTAGGAAATACATAGGCGAGGCCGCCAGCGCAAGGCAAAAATCAGCAAAAAAGGGCATTTACACAGCGTAAATGAGCATGTTGAGCCGATTTTAATCGCCGCGATGGCAACGCAGGTAGTTTTTCAACAGCCTGTTTGATCAGACGCGCTCGAACAACACGGCTATTCCCTGCCCGCCACCAATGCACATGGTGGCCACGCCATGGCGTCCATCGATGCGCTCCAGTTCGTGGAGGAGCTTGACCGCCAGGATGCTGCCGGAGGCACCGATGGGATGACCCAGGGAAATACCAGACCCGTTGGGGTTCACCTTGTCCATGGGCAACGCCAGATCACGGCACACCGCCAGCGCCTGGGCGGCGAAGGCCTCGTTCACCTCCCACACATCGATATCGCCGATGCCGAGACCACTCTTTGCCAGCAAAGTCTTGACCGCCGGCACCGGCCCCACACCCATGATGCCGGGATCGAGGGCGGCAAAGGCATAAGCGACGATGCGCCCCATGACACTGAGGCCGCGCTGCTCGGCGACGGATTTCTCCATCAGCACCAGCGCCGCTGCTCCATCGTTGATGGCGGAAGCATTGCCGGCGGTGACGGTGCCATCCTTCTTGAAGGCTGGGCGCAACTTCGCCATGTCCTCCAGGGTGGCCCCCATGCGCACATGCTCGTCCTGACTCACCACCACGCTGCCTTTGCGGGTCTTGATCTCGATGGGAAGGATCTGGGATTCGAAACGCTTTTCGGTGATGGCCCGCTCGGCACGATTGTGACTCTCCACCGCCAGGGCATCCTGGTCCTCGCGGCTCACCTGCCAGCGCTCCGCCACATTCTCGGCGGTCACTCCCATATGGTAATTATTGAAGGGACAGGTGAGGGCCCCGGTCATGGGGTCCGCCATGACGCCGTCCCCCATGCGCTGGCCGAAGCGGGCGCCCGGCAGCCAGTAGGGCGCGCGGCTCATGGACTCGGCGCCACCGGCCACGGCGGCGTCGGTATCCCCCAGCAGGATCATCTGGGCGGCGCTGACCACCGACTGCAATCCGGAACCACACAGGCGGTTGACGGTGAGGCAGGGGGTGGTTTCCGGCAGGCCACCGCGCAGGGCCGCGACACGGCTGACATACATGTCCTGGCGCTCGGAATGGATGACATTGCCGAACACGCAATGCCCTATCTCGGCGGGATCGACAGCGGCGCGTTTGATCGCCTCGGCCACCACCTGTCCGCCCAATTCACCGGGTGACAGATCCTTGAGGGTGCCGCCAAAATCCCCGATGGCGGTACGCACGCCACTCACGACAACAACTTCTCTTTGACTCATACGGTAACTCCAGGGTGAGGGAGCCGGGACAGCCGGCTCGGGTTGCTCCAGAACAATTCAAAAAGCAAAAACCGGGCCGGGAATCAAGCGGGGCGAATGCCTCTTTCCCCCGCCCAGGTCCGCAGGGCATCGAGCCGCTCCGCCATGACCTGGGACAGGGGCGTGGTCCGCAACAACTCCGCCTCCAGCATGGCCGGTGTGAGCGAGGCCCCCTGGGCGCTGGCTGAGTAGAGCGCCGCCACCAGCGCCTGCTCGATCTCCGCGCCACTGAAACCCTCGGCGATGGCGGCGAGATGGGCCAAGGGGAAGGCAGCGGCGTCGAGGTTGCGTCGCCGCAGGTGGATGTCGAGGATGCGCTCCCTTGTTTCCTGCTCCGGCAGGTCGACGAAAAAAATTTCGTCGAAGCGCCCCTTGCGCACCAACTCGGGTGGCAGCCGGGAGATATCATTGGCGGTGGCCGCCAGGAAAACCCGCGAGCGCCGTTCCGCCATCCAGGTGAGCAGCGTGCCCAGCACCCGCTGGGACAGGCCGCCGTCGCTGCCGTCCTGGCCGAGCCCCTTCTCGATTTCATCGATCCACAGCACGCAGGGGGCTACGCGATCCGCCAACGCCAGGGATTCCCGAAGGTTGCGCTCCGTTTCGCCATGGTACTTGTTGTACAGGGCTCCCATGTCGAAGCGCAGCAGGGGCTGGCCCCAGAAGCCGGCCACCGCCCGGGCGGCGAGGCTCTTGCCCGCGCCCTGCACCCCCAGCAAGAGGATGCCGCGGGGCGGATCCAGACCCGCGACATCATCGCCGGTGGTCATGGCCTGACGGCGCACCTCCAGCCAGTGCGTCAGGTTGTCCATGCCCGCCACATTGGCGAACTGCTCCGTCTCGTACTCGTAGCTGAGCACCCCGTCCATGGCCATCAGTTGAAACTTGGCGTGATTGACATCCGGCAGGTCCGATTCGGTGATGGCGCCATCGTCGACGATGGCGCCCCGGGCCAACCGTCTCACCTCGTCGCGCCCCAGGCCCCTCAGGTTGGCCGCGAGGCGCGCCAGCACCTCGGGGGTGGCGCGCACCCGCTTGCCGCCGTTGGCGGCCGCCCACTGGCGGGCCTCCTCCTTCACCAGCGCCATGATCTCGCTGTCGCTGGGCAGCGACAGACGGAAGGTGGTGCCGAACCTCGCCAGCTCCGGGGGCAGGGACAGGGCGTGGCTGGCCAGCACCAGGGTAATGGCGCCACGGTCACTGTTGGCCAGGGCGATGTCCTTCATCAGGCGAATGGTGCGGTGCTGCCCATCAAGCCAGGGGTGGAAGTCACACAACAGGTAGATGCCAGCCTGGCCGCGGGTCTTGATATGACTCAGCACGGCATCGGGCTCGGTGTGCTCCGGCTCGCCCTCCAGGCGCAGGCCAAAGGCCGCGGATTCGAGGCCGTCACTCACCGACCAGCGGTAGAGGCTCCTGTCCAGGTCCCTCGCCACCCGCCGCAACAGTTGCAGCACCGCCGCCTCGTCATGGTTTTCAATGACGATCAGGGGGATCCGGGAGCGGATCAACACGGTCAGGTCGTGGGCATCTTCCATGGTGTGTCCTCGGTGGTGTGGGTACCCGTGGTGGTGGACCCGCGCCAGCAAAGCCTAGCGCGTCTCTATGAACGAATCATAACAGCGACCCTGGCGGCCCCCGCTGGCGGAACCTCTGTTGCACAACGGTCAAAGCATTGGATACCGGTCGTCGGCGGCTTATGGGCAGTGGCGCAAATGACGCGCCAAGTCTATCTTTGCAAGGCTGGAACTTCGCCAGCACCATACCAATAACTTGCACCACAACCTACATCACAATAAGTATTCAAGGAGAACATCCGATGGCCCTGAACCTTAAACCCACTCCCCTCGCCGCCGCCTTGTTGGCGGTGCTGACCGCGCCCGCGGTGGCCCAGCAGGACACCCAGCAGCCGGTGCGCGCGCAGGCGATGCTGGAGGAGATCATCGTCACCGCCAGGCGCCGCGAGGAGCGTCTCCAGGATGTACCCGTGTCCATGACGGTGTTCAACCAGCAGCAACTGGAAAACCGCAATATCTTCAACCCCAGCGATCTGGCCACCTATACCCCGGGTCTCAACGCGGACCAGCGCTTTGGTCAGGACAACGCCATGTACGCCATCCGCGGCTTTTCCCAGCAGCAGCGCACCACCGCCACCGTGGGGGTATATTTCGCCGAGGTGGTGGCGCCGCGTTCCGGGCAGAACTCGGTGCCCAGTGGCGACGGCACGGGCCCCGGGGATCTGTTCGACCTGGAGAATGTGCAGGTGCTCAAGGGCCCACAGGGCACCCTGTTTGGCCGCAACACCACGGGTGGGTCGATCCTGCTGGTGCCCCGCAAGCCCACCGACGAATTCGAAGGCTATGTCCAGGGA
>JBJHDJ010000273.1:0-4213 GCA_050486485.1 Porticoccaceae bacterium | reverse complement strand
CTTGCTCAACAGTGAACTGGCGCCCATGGAGCGGCAAATCCACAAACTGCTGGCGGCCAGGGGCATCGATGTCAATGCCTTCACCGAGCATATCCGGGTGCTGCCCATCGGCAATCGCCAGTTGCCTGGCAAGGTGTTCCACACCGTCAGCGAGGCCCTGCTCAAGCGCCGCCAGGTGCGCATCCGCTACAGAAGCTATAACCACGACACCAGCGAACGCACCGTCAGCCCCCAGAACCTGGTGTACTACCGGGAAAACTGGTACCTGGACGCCTGGTGCCACCTGCGCCAGGATCTGCGCATCTTCGCCATAGCCCGCATTCAAAGCGCGGAACCCTTGAAGGCGGCGGCCCGCAAAGTGCCCACCGCCGTGCTCAAGGAACATTTTGCCCAGAGTTACGGCATCTTCGCCGGCAAGCCCCGGCACACCGCGACACTGCGGTTCAAGGGCGAAACCGCCCACGAGGTCGCGCAGCAGCACTGGCACCCCGCCCAACTGGGTCAATGGCAGGGCGACGGCTATGTGCTGGAGATTCCCTACAGCGACAGCCGCGAACTCATCCAGGATATTTTGCGCCATGCCCCCCATGTCAGCGTCGAGTCCCCGGAAAGCCTCAGGGAAGAAGTGGCAGCGCGGCTGCGCAGCGCCCTCGAACTGTTCGAAGGCGCAGGGAACACTACTGGATAAATATCCATGACGCCATTTGTCAATTCCGTACCCTAGGCTGTAACTGGCGCCAGTTGACAGGCAAGTCCCGACAGGGAGTCACCCCCAGGGTGGGGGCTGGTTGCCATCAACAGTACGGGAGCAGGAATGGACGCAAAGATGGAAGCAAGAAAACAAGCCTATTGGCTGGGATTCAGGACGCGGGTTCGCCGGTATTACCAGTCCCTGTCCGAAGGGCGGACACATCCTAGCCTGTTGGCGAGGCTGCAAGGGTACGCGGAGGCGGGACTGTTTAGCGGGATGGCGACCAAGGCGGAGCTTCGCAAGGCCGTGGACCTCGTGCACCTGAGTGTGTATGGCATCACCCTGGTGGAAAGGCGGCGGGAAGCCAGCGACTCGGGAGAAGGTGATGGGGCCAATACCTACTTGGATTGGGCGTTTTGGGAGGAGGGCGATGGCTGACATGGGCGATATCTGCACTGAACACGAGAGGGCAATTTCAGTGATGCAATTCGATGAATCGACGGAAAACGCCAGAAGGGAGCCGTTTGCGCAGGTAAATGTAGGTATTGGTATTGAGAAGTTAATGTGCCTGCATCAATCGAAATCCCTGTCCTGCGGGAGCGGGTCGTTGCGACCCTCGGCCATGAAGTCCTTGGGCATATCGGAAAGAATATCTATGATATCCAGTAGATTGGGCTTCTTTGGGCGAATAACGAGTTCATTGCCGCGACGGAAGATTTCCACCTCCGTGGCGTCCAGTTGCAATTCTTTTGGGATGCGTACCGCCTGGGAGTTGCCTTTTTTGAAGACTCGGGTCGTGGTCATGGGCAAGCCGCTATGTGAATTCGGTGATACATGTACATTGGCCCAGAAAGCACCAAGTATCAAGAGAATTGGCCACGGATTCAGCGGTCATCATGCCGCCCTTAGCACGTTGATGGATGGGAATCAGCAGGTAGAGGGTTGATACGATACGGTTTTGGATCGGGACTGGTAGCCGGTGGAATTTTCGGTGCGGTTGGTAGTGTGATGGGAGCGAGGAAGATGGGGATGATTACGACATGAAGCAATATCCTATGTTCTATGCCCATTCCGCTGAAGGGTGTGCTGAGGAATCATGGCAGCCACTTCGTGATCACTTGGTAGCTGTTGGCGAATTGGCAGCCTGCAAGGCTCGCCATTTCGCTGGCGATGAGTTGGCCGAGGTGGCTGGCCTATTGCATGATTTAGGAAAATACTGCGACGAGTTTCAGGCTCGGTTGCGGGGCAGTGCCATCAAGGTAGACCACGCCACCTGGGGGGCGAGAATCGCCAAGCAAAGATACCCTGATCTATGGCCGGTGCTGGCTTATGCCATAGCTGGGCATCACGCGGGGCTTGCGGATGGGATGGCCAGTGACAAACCTCAAGCAATCACTCCGCTGGCAGAGCGGTTGCGCCGCGCTCCAGCTACCAGTCTGGACGATATTTGGGCGCAGGAAATTGCATTGTCGTCTTCGCCCGCCTTCCCAGAGTTTCAGCAGCGTCCTGGCTACGGGGCTTTCCAGTTGTCCATGCTAGGGCGGATGATCTATTCCTGTCTGGTGGACGCCGACTTTCTGGATACAGAAGCCTTCTATAGAAAAATTGAAAAGTTGCCACCCCGTGATAATGAATTTCCTCCTCTGAGCGCGCTTCGCGATCAGTTAAACCGCTTCCTTGACCAGCCACGCTTTCAATCGTGCCAAGGAGTCAACGCGATCCGTTCCCAAATTCTGACACATGTTCGCGGTGAGGCGGCACAGCCAACTGGTCTGTTTTCCCTGAATGTGCCAACCGGGGGTGGCAAGACGCTGAGTTCCCTCGCCTTTGCCTTGGATCACGCCATCCACAATGAGAAACGGCGGGTCATTCTGGTGATTCCCTTCACCAGCATCGTGGAGCAGAACGCGGCAGTGTTCCGCGAGGCGTTGGGGCCGTTGGGTGAACAGGCTGTGCTGGAACACCACAGCGCATTCTCCGAGGAAAAGACCAACTACAGTGATCCGGATTTTAGGGCAAAGCTGCGTCAAGCCGCTGAGAATTGGGAGGCGCCTATCATCGTCACTACGGCGGTTCAGTTCTTTGAAAGCCTGTTTGCGAATCGTTCATCCCGCTGCCGCAAGCTCCACAACATAGCCAACAGCGTGGTGATTCTCGACGAAGCCCAAATATTGCCAGTTAATTTGCTTCGGCCCTGTGTGGCGGTAATCGACGAGCTTGCCCGCAACTACCGAACGAGTCTGGTGCTATGCACAGCGACACAACCGGCGTTGTTGCAGGAGGACGGCTTTGAAGGAGGACTCGAAAATGTAACGGAACTGGCCCCCGCGCCCACCGAACTCCACCGGCAATTGGAGCGGGTTACGATTGCACATGTTGGCCCCATGACGGACGAGGAGCTGACAGCCGCTATCCTGGCTCAGGAACAGGTGCTGTGCATTGTCAATAACCGCCGTCACGCCCGCAGTCTGTTCGAGACCGTCCGCCACCAACCAGGCACCTTCCACCTTACCACGTTGATGTGCGCCAGCCATCGCAGCGACAAATTGCGTGAAGTTCGACGCCGCCTGAGCAATGGCGAACTCTGCCGGCTGATTTCCACCTCCTTGATAGAAGCTGGGGTGGATGTGGATTTTCCCGCCGTCTATCGCGCCGATGCCGGATTGGACTCCATCGCCCAGGCAGCCGGTCGCTGCAACCGGGAAGGTAAGCGGGCCAAGGAGGTGAGCCATGTCCAGGTATTCACTGTTGCCAGCGACTGGAGCACCCCACCCGAACTGGCGCAATATGCTGAGTCTTGCCAGGGCATTTTTCGCCGCCATGGCGCCAATCCATTATCGCTGGATGCCATTCGTGACTACTTTCGGGAGGTTTACTGGTTGAAGGGCAAGCAACTGGACGCCCATCAATTACTGGAGCAGATCGAGAGTGGTGGAAAGGAAGGCATCCCCTATGAACAGATCGTCCGCCACTTTCGGATGATTGAGAGCAACATGACGCCGATCATCGTTCCTTACCATGCTGAGGTCGCGGCGCTGCTTAACCAATTATCCTACGCAGAGTACGTGGGCGGCTTGTCCCGCAAATTGCAGCCCTATCTGGTGCAGGTTCCCGAACAGGGGTTGAAGGCATTGCGGGCTGCCGGCGCCGTGCAGCCAGTGAACGAGGCGCGGTTTGGCCATCAGTTTTTGGAGTTGGTGGCGGCAAGCCTGTACGATCCAGAGTGTGGATTGAGTTGGGATGACCCCACATATGTCATTGCCGAAAGGACTGTGATGTAGTGCCCTCTTTGAATGATTGGAAATTTATATGGATGAGCCGGGCTTCAAGGTTGTCTACAAAATCACCTACCCCAATGGGAAGATCTATATAGGCAAGGATTTGACGAACAGTATTAACTAGTGCCCGTCCATAAATGATCAAGTCGCTGAAAATGAAGAAAAAATCACGCGCGAGGTATTAAAAAAGGCCCTGAAGCTTTGTAGAATTGTTTTCGACGAAGAAAGCAACCACAAAACAAAA
>JBJHDJ010000272.1:0-4219 GCA_050486485.1 Porticoccaceae bacterium | reverse complement strand
GAACAGGGACGGGCCGCCGAAATAATACTGGCCCCAGTTGGAGAAGGCACCGGTCACCAGGATCACCATCAGCAGGTGGAGGCTGCCAAGCGCCCCCTCGATGCGGCGGCCGAATTCCCATAACCAGAGTGCATTGAAGGCAAGATGGAATATACCGAAATGCAGAAACATGGGGGTGAACAGGCGCCAGTACTCTCCCCTGCCCCAGGCCTCCTCGAAGGTGCCGAAACGCACTTGGGTGGCGCTCACCAGGGTGAAGTCCTGGAAGGTGAACCAGTGCACCCAGTGAAACTGCCAGTGCACCAGGGCGGCGCCGACAACACTGAGCAGCAGGCTGACAGCCAGCACCGGCGAGCGCCGCAAGATGGTGAGGGGGTCCGCCTGGATGGGGCTGCGGGCCGGGAGCCGCACCGCCAACTGGCGCACCAGGTCCACGGCCTCGTCGAGCCGCTCGTCCCCTGGCACCCAGAGTACCTGGCCCTGATCCCCCACGGTGATGCGGTGATCGATGCCGCGGTCCGCCAGCGCCTCCATCAGCAGGGTGAGATCCAGCGCGGGGTGAAATTGGGCAACCTCTACCCAGTCAGTCATCTTGCCACCATCGCGGGTCTACCTCTCAAAATGCTCGACACCATCGAGACGACTGCCCCATCCCAGCTTGGAGCGACAGATGCCGTAAAAATTGTGGTCCACCGGGTGAATCAGGCGCAGCAACTTGTCCTTCTTGCGTATGCGGATGCAATCGCCGGGCTCGATGGTGAGATCCCGCTGGCCGTCGCAGGTCACCAGGGGATGGAGCTCGTTGCGCTCCCCGACGCGGATTTCCACCAGGCTGTTGCCGGGCACGGCAATGGGCCTGCTGGTGAGGGTGTGGGGGTTCATCGGCACCAGCACCAGGGCGTCCATGCGCGGATGCAGGATGGGACCGCCGGCGGACAGGGCATAGGCGGTGGAGCCGGTGGGCGTGGCGACGATCAGGCCATCGGAGCGCTGGCTGTAGACGAACTGGCGATCGATATTGAGCTCGAACTCCATCATGCGCACCGACTTGCCCGGGTGCAGCACCACATCGTTGAGCGCCAGACCTTCGCCGATGGACTTGCCGCCGCGGGTCACCGACAGGTCCAGCAGAAAGCGGTCCGATACCACATACTCCCCGGACAACACCCGGCTTACTCGGGCCTCCAGCTCGTCGGGGAGAATATCGGTGAGGAAGCCCAGGCGGCCGCGATTGACCCCGAGCAGAGGCACATCATAATCCACCATGTCGCGGGCGGCGCTGAGCATGCTGCCATCACCCCCGACGACGATCACCAGATCCACGCCGCGGGCCATGCTGTCCTGGTTGGCCACTTCGTAGGCGCCCGGCGCCAGCAGCCTGGCGGTGCTTTCCTCCACCACGGGCTGCCAGCCAGCATCGCTGAGAAAGCGCGCCAGGTGATTGAGGGTTTCGATCACCGTATCCAGGTGCAGCTTGGTGGCCAGGCCGATACGCTGAAAATTTGCCATAACAGGGACAACCCGTTATCCAGTAGGCTTGCGATTATACACAGCGGGACCCCACCGGTCCCGATGACCCAGGAGGCGATGGCCCAGGGGGCGATGACCCAGGAGGAAAGAGTGACCACGGATGCGACCTTCGACTGGCGGCAGGCCCGTCATCCCCTGGTCAGGGAGCTTGGCTGGAGCCTGTTCAGCGAACCCATCGTTGACCATCTACCGGGCATCACCGACGGACGCTGGCTTTGCGATGAGGACAGGGGCGCCAGGGAAATTCTCGCCACCCTGGAGAAAAACCCGCGACCCCTTGTGAAACACCTCGAGGCGTCGAGGGACCAGCGCCTCGGCGCCCGCTTCGAGGCGCACTGGGCCTACTTCCTCGCCAATCATCCCCGCTACGAGCTGCTGGCCCGGAACTGGCCCGTGCGGCACGGAAAGCGGACCCTCGGCGCCCTGGATTTCCTGTTTCGCGATCTGCACAGCGGCGCCATCGTTCACGGCGAGGTGGCGGTGAAGTTCTATCTTGCCGTGGTCAATCCCCCGTCCCTGCCACTGGTGCAATGGCTAGGCCCCAACCCGGACGACAGTCTCCAGCTCAAACTCGAGCACCTGTCCCGCCATCAATTGCCTCTTTCCAACAACGAGGAAGCCCGCCGGCAACTGCGCGAAGCGGGTTTGCCGGTTGCGGATGTCAGGGCGGTGATGGTCAAGGGTTACCTGTTTCACCCCTTGGGGTCGCTGATCGAGACAGCCTCCCCCATCAATCCGCGCCACTTGCGGGGGGAATGGCTGTGGCACGCTCAGTTGCCAGCGCTTCTCGGCCATCACCCAGGCAGTTGTTGGGTGCTGGCGCCCCGCCAGCAATGGCTGATGCCGATACCCCGGCACCATGACAGGGCGATGCTGCGCGACAGGGTCTCCCAGTTGCTGGCGACCACTGGCCAACCGCTGATGCTCTGCCAGTTTGACGAAGGCAGCGAGCCACGGCGCTATTTCGTGGTGCCGGAGGGGTGGCCAATGTGAGTTAGGGGCTCGAGGGCAGCGGGTCTGCCCCAACAGCGCAGGCAACCAGTCCCGCTTTTCCGTGCATCGTGAACCCTGTAATGTGAAACTCAAATCAGCCACAAGGAACCCTCCGTGACCGACAGTATCCGCGACTTTCATCTCGATATTCCCGAATCCCAGCTCGACGACCTCAGGCAGCGGCTCGCCAATACCCGTTGGCCCGAGCAGGAAACCGTGGCGGACTGGCGCCAGGGGGCGCCCCTGGCGGCGGTGCGGGAGCTGTGCGACTACTGGCTCAACCACTATGACTGGCGGCGCTGCGAGGCGCGGCTCAACGGCCTGGGACAGTACCGCACGGAAATCGACGGACTGGATTTTTATTTTCTCCATATCCGCTCCCCTCAGGCCGATGCCCTGCCCCTGATCATGACCCACGGCTGGCCCGGCTCGGTGGTGGAATTTCTCGATGTGATCGGGCCGCTCACCGACCCCGCCGCCCACGGGGGCAATGCCGGCGACGCCTTCCATCTGGTGATCCCGTCCCTGCCAGGGTACGGGTTTTCGGCAAAGCCCCGCGACACGGGCTGGAACCTGGAGCGCATCGCCCGCGCCTGGATCACCCTGATGGAGCGCCTAGGCTACGACCGGTTCGTGGCCCAGGGGGGAGACTGGGGCTCCGGCGTCACCACCGCCATCGGCGCCCTGAACCCGCCCCAGTGCCGCGCCATTCACCTCAACATGGCCCTGGTGCAGCCCGGTGCCGAGGATCTGGCCCTTGAACTGACCCCGGCGGAACAAAAATCCCTGGCGGACATGAAGGCCTACCAGCGCCACGAGTCCGGCTATGCCAAGCAGCAGTCGACCCGCCCCCAGACCCTGGGCTACGGCCTGGTGGACTCACCGGTGGGTCAGGCCGCCTGGATCTACGAAAAATTCCACGGCTGGACCGACAACCAGGGTCGGCCGGAGGACGCCCTGACCCGCGACCAGATGCTGGACAACATCATGCTCCACTGGCTGCCGGCCACCGCCGCCTCCTCGGCGCGGCTGTACTGGGAGAGCTTTCGGGACATGGTGGGCAAACCCATGACCATGCCGGTGGGAGTTTCCATTTTCCCCCGCGAGCTGTTCCGCCCGTCACGGCGCTGGGTGGAGCGGGTATACCCCAACCTGTTCTACTGGAATGAAGTGGACAAAGGCGGTCACTTCGCCGCTTTCGAACAGCCGGGGCTGTTCGTGGAGGAGGTGCGGGGGTGTTTTCGGGGGGTGCGTCTTGAGTCTGACGTCTGACGTCTGACGTCTGACGTCTGACGCCAAGAAGTCTGGCGCGGTATTCAATGGATGGTGCAGTTCTCTTCCTCTCCCGCTCGCGGGAGGGTTGGGGAGAGGGCGATGCCGCCAGCCATCAAGCGGCTCCGCCGCTTTCCCCTCTTCCTGGCCTTCTCCCCACAGGGGAGAAGGAATGCACTGGTTCTGACGCTGGATGTCTGACGTCTGACGTCTGACGTCTGACGTCTGACGCCAAGAAGCTTGGCATGGCTTTCAAAGGGTGGCGCATTATTCGGCTATGAAACTGAGGTGGTATTTGTTGCTTTTGCGTCAGACGTCCAGCGTCAGACGTCAGACAACATAAATCAACACTCCACCATCCCCTCCCGATGCCGCTCGATCATTTCGGTGAGGGCGGCGAGCCACTGCGCGCCCAGCTCTGGGG
>JBJHDJ010000271.1:0-4235 GCA_050486485.1 Porticoccaceae bacterium | reverse complement strand
TTAATTCCCTGAAATAGACGGCCCCAGGGGTAGCAGTCGCATCTAGGTGGTTATGGGTAGAAAGCGGATTAACCGGGTTGTCACAAAATGCCTGACCACGCCATGGGCGATACCAAGGATAGATCAAGCCTTTTGCCTGACCAAACTTCTACACTAATAAATCAGGAAAATCATAGGGATGAGCAGTAACGGCAAGAAACAGATAGTTGATCTTCTGGAGTGGCGCCGTTACGGTGGCAACCTTCCACCCGCCGTGCTGGGCATGGCGCTGGTGGCGGTGCATTCCTATGCCCTGGGCGTGATGATCGCGCCCTTGGAACAAGAATTTGGTTGGTCTCGTTCGCAAATTTCAGCGGGCCCCCTTGTGACATCCATCGTAACCTTGTTGCTGGCGGTGTTTGGTGGGCGATTGGTCGACCGTTTTGGTCCGCGGAAAGTTGCCCTGGTTGGCGTGCCGTTTTTCGCTGCCTGTCTCGCCCTGATTTCCACGGCTGGACCGAGCATTGTGTCCTGGCTGATGCTGTACGCCTTGCTCGGTGTGGCGTTGATCAGCATTTATCCCAGTGTGTGGACAGCGGCGATTGCCCAACGGTTCGAGAAAAACCGTGGTATAGCCTTGGCGTTCGTGCTGTCTGGAACGGGCATAGCATCGGCAACCGTGCCTTTTCTTGGCGCCAATCTGATCGAAGCCTATGGTTGGCGTGGTGCCTATATCGGGATGGGATCACTGTCATTCATCGTCGTGTTCCCGTTGGTGCTCTTTCTGTTTGCCCGGGAGAAACCGCCCGAGCGCCCGGCCACGCAAAAATTGGTGCAAGTCCGGCCCTCGGGGACGACGCAAGAATTGGTATCCCCCAAATTTATCAGATTGGCCATCGCCGGCGTCATCTATTCGCTCGGCGCGACGGGTCTCGGGATAAATGCCGTACCCATACTGATGGAAGAAGGATTCAGTTTGATAGCCGCGGCGGAGATTGCCGGATTGATCGGAATCGGCACAATCACCGGGCGTATCGTTGGCGGTTTCTTGCTCGATTGGATCGATGGACGCTTCGTTGCCATGGGTTGCGCCGTCGGCGCCCTCGCTGCTGCAATCATCCTTCTTGCCACCGACCAATCGATACTGGCGGCATCCATTGCCTGTTTGATGTTGGGCCTGACCGCCGGCGCGGAATACGATGCTTGCGCCTATCTCACCACGCGCCATTTCTCGCCGCGGCACTTCGCCGCGCTGTTTGGATTGCTCGGGGGTTTGTTCGGCTTCACGGCGGGCATTGCGCCATTTATCGCCAACACGCTTTACGGTGTATTTGGCAACTACGATGGCATCCTGGTGGCCGTCATACCGATGTTTGCGATAGCCTGCCTGCTGTTTTTATCGTTGGGTCCTTACCCCGATACACTCGAGGAGTCGGAAATTCAGCCAGCCTGATCGGTGCCATCGTCGCGGGGTCTCGCGGCGGCTGCATTCTCTCCCGGTGGCGGCGCGGTGTCGGACTCGGTATTCGCCATTTCCTGTCCAGGCTCCTCTTGGCGGTTGAAGTCGCGGCTGAAAATCTGCCAGAAGGCCAGGAACAGGGCGGCGATCAGCGGGCCGATGACAAAGCCGTTGATGCCGAAGGCGATCAGGCCGCCGAGGGTGGACAGCAGCACCAGCCAGTCCGGCAGTTTGGTGTCGCGGCCCACCAGGATGGGCCGCAAAATATTGTCCGACAGGCCTATCACCAGCACGCCGTAGACCACCAGAACCACGCCGCGGGTCACATCCCCGGTGGCGAACAGATAGATGGCCACCGGGCCCCAGATCAGGCTGGCGCCCACCGCCGGCAACAGGGACAGTATGGCCATCACCACGCCCCACAGCACGGCGCCGGGAATGCCCAGCAGCCAGAAAATGATGCCCCCCAGCGCCCCCTGCACGAGGGCCACCACCAGGTTGCCCTTGATGGTGGCGCGGGTGACTTCGGCGAACTTGCGGAACAGCAGCCGCTCGCGCTCGTCACCCAGGGGCAGGGATTGCACCAGCAGTTCCACCAGACGCGGCCCGTCCCGCAGCAGGAAGAACAGCATGTAGATCATCAGGACGAGGTGCAGCACGAACTGGAAGGTTGTCTGGCCCACGGACAAGGCGTGGCGGGCGATGAAACGGGTGGTGCCCACCGCGAAGTTGGAGGTCTGTTCCCGCAGGGCTTCCGGGCTGACGCCCACGCGATCCAGCAGCCCCTGCAATTGAGGCAGGGCGCGGCGAACCTGATCCACCCACACTTCCGGTCGTATTTCCCCGGACTGGATGCGTTGGTAGAACTGGGCCCCTTCCTGGATCACCGAGGACACCAGAAGCAAGGCGGGGATCACCACCACCACCAGGCACAGCAACAGGGTGAGGGCGGCATTGAGATTGGGGCGCACGCCCCAGCGGTTGTCGAGCCTGACCCGCACCGGATGGAACAGCAAGCCAATGGCGCAGGCCCAGAACAGGGCGCCGAAAAAAGGCCTCAGCAGGTGAAAGAACAGCAGCGTCACCAGCACCAGGCCGATCAGAAAGGCGCGTTGTTCGATCTTGCTGGGCACTTTGCCGGCTGGCGGGGTCATGGCGTGGGCCTTGGGGTGCGGTGAATGAGCCGACTATAAGGATTCAATGTGCCGGCAACAATAGCTGCGGTAGCGCGGCTGCCGGCGAAAACCGTATCGGGTGTGTCGGATGGGCCCGGGCTTGATGGGTATCGCTGCGCTCAACCCATCCTACATGCCTGGTGCCTTCAGGATGGCTTCTCCAGTGAAAAGGCCAGTGGAAAATTCCGTGGGAAGCTCAGTGAAATTGTCGCCCCGGCGTCATGGTCTGGCCTTCTTCCGGCAACAGCATGTCCATCTCGCCCAGCTCGCCGGCGAGGCGGCTCATCATGTCCTGGGCGGTGGTGACGAACAGCACGAACTGGGCCTCGCTGATGCCGGCGCCGGTGAGCACGGTGGCACCCGCCACCAGTTGCGGCATGGCGTCATCCACCACATCGAGAAATAGCTTGAGGCTGGGGTAGTCGGCGTTGAGGCGGCCCAGGTCCGTCGCCAGGGGCAGGATGGCGGTGGGCCGTACCACGAACTCGGTGCTGATCAGCAGGCCCCAGTCCTCCACGAACAGGCGGCTCTCGACCACGCCGGCCAGCCCCTGCAGGTCGCTCAGATGCAGGCCGTTGCAGTGATTGCACAGGTAGTACTCGATGTGGGCATTGCGCAGCCACTGATGGATATGGTCGGCCAATGGGGTGTCGGTGTCACTCATGGGAAATCCTGCCGGTGCGCGCGGGCAACCTTGCGCCGCGCTCAGGGTTGGGCATTGCTTAGGGTTGGGCATTGTACTGCGAAGCCAATCCCCGCCCAAGTTGTTGTCGCATGGCTGGCCAATGCTATCGAACGGCGCCCGGCGGGGGCTTGACGCCGGGGCTATGGCGCTGGCATCCGGGTAGAGTAGACTCACGGCTTCGTGGCCATGATTCATATCACACCGGGACGCCGCGCCCTTCACGGAAAGCTCCGATCAACCGCTGGTTCTCCTGGCATCGGCCAGGGTCTGGATACAGGGAGGAGCAGGTGGTTTCCAAACTCCAAGGAGAACCCGTAATGATCGACAATCTCATAATACTGATCTATATCTGCGTGATCCTCTATATCGGCTACAGTTGCCGCAAGCTGGGGGGCTTTCGCGAGTTCGCCGTCTCTCACCGCAACTACGGCTGGCTGGCGGTGTTCTGCACCCTGTCGGCTTCCTTCATCGGCGGCGGATTTTCCACCGGCAATGCCGCCAAGGTTTTCGAGTCGGGGATGGCCTACCCGCTGGCCCTGATGGGATTCAGCCTGCAAATCATGCTGGTGGCCCTGTTCGTGGCGCCGCGCATCAAGGCCTTTCCCGGCGCCGTGTCGGTGGGGGACATCATCGAACCGGCCTATGGCCGCAATGCCAAGATCATCACCGGGTTGTTCTCCATGCTGATCTGCGCCGGTATCCTCGGCGCCCAGATCGGCGCCCTGGGCATCATTTTCAATGTCTTTCTCGGGGTGCCGCCCCTGGTGGGCATCCTGGTGGGTTGCGCCATCGTCTTTTTCTATTCCACCGTGGGGGGCATGGCGGCGGTGGTGAAGACCGACATCATGCAGTTCTGGCTGCTTATCATCGGTATCCCCCTGGTGTTCTTTCTCGGTATCCAGGCCGTGGGTGGCTGGGAGGCCTTTGTCGCCGGCAT
>JBJHDJ010000270.1:0-4246 GCA_050486485.1 Porticoccaceae bacterium | reverse complement strand
CCTCCAGGCGGCGGTTGGCTTCGATGGTGAAGCGATTGTAGCGGGTGGTGTACACCGCATGGTAAGGGACCAGGGCGGGATCCTCCGCCGTCAGCCGAGGGATCCGTGCCCAAGGGGGCGATTGTTGGGCCGCTGTTGCTTGCGGCTCGAGATCGGCGATGAGCCGCGGCGGCGTGGCTTCGCCAGCCGGCTCCTGGTGTCGTGGATGGTCGCTGGCAGGGTCGGCGCCACCCGCCAGGGTCGCGGAAGTCATCAGGGTCAGCAGCAGTGGTATCAAAAACCGCATCGAATCTCCTTGCAGTGCACCGAGGATTGGCGACAGGGACTCAGGGCCCCCGAGCCACTTGGATCGTGGCGGAGCCCGAATGTTCATTACGGTTTGGCGCCGTGGGTCACTGCCCGGTGAAGTCCGCCCCTCCGGGGGGCAGTGGCTTGCCGTCCAGCAGCACGCCCGCTTCCGTCACCGCCAGGCGGCCCTCGCAGAACAGCCGCACCGCCAGGGGGTAGATGCGATGCTCCACCGCCAGCACCCGGCTGGCGAGGCTGTCCGCTGTGTCGTCGGCGAGCACCGGCACTCTGCCCTGAACGATGGCGGGACCGCCATCCAGTTCCTCGGTGACAAAGTGCACGGTGGCGCCGGCTTCCCTGTCACCCGCCTCGATGGCCCGCTGGTGGGTGTCGAGGCCCGGGTACTTGGGCAGCAGCGAGGGATGGATGTTCATCAGCCGCCCGCGGAAGCGGCGCACGAAGCCGGGGGTGAGGATGCGCATGAAGCCGGCGAGGATCACCAGGTCCGGGTGGTGGGCATCGATGCGTTCCGCCAGCGCCCGGTCGAAGGTTTCCCGGTCGGAAAATTCCCTGTGGTCGACCACCTCGGTGGCGATGCCGGCCCCGGCGGCGGTGGTCAGGCCCCTGGCATCCGGCCTGTTGCTGAACACCGCCACCACCCGGGCATCCAGCTCACCGCTGGCGCAGGCACGCATTAGCGCCTCCATATTGCTGCCAGTGCCGGAGATCAGCACCACCAGCCGCGCGGTAGCCATGTCAGCGGATGACCACGCGGGGTTCGCCGGGCTCGGCTTTTTCGATGGTGCCGATGCGCCACGCCGTCTCGCCACTCTGCTGGAGGATGGCGATGGCGTTCTCCTCCTCGGCGGCGGGCACGCTGATCACCATGCCGATGCCGCAGTTGAAGGTGCGGTACATCTCGTCCTGGGCGACATTGCCCCCTTTTCGCAGCCACTGGAATACCGGCGGCATTTCCCAGCTCGAGGCGTCGATGGCGGCGCGGGCACCGTCGGGCAGCACCCGCGGAATGTTTTCCAGCAATCCGCCACCGGTGATATGGGCTATGGCGTGGACGGGGCAGGCGCGGATCAGGTCGAGAATGGGCTTGATGTAGATGCGGGTGGGGGCCAGCAGGGCATCCGCCAGGGGCTGACCGCCGACCTCGGTGGTCAGCGGGTCGGCGCCCGTTACTTCGAGGATCTTGCGAATCAGGGAGTAGCCGTTGGAGTGCGGCCCGCTGGCGGCCAGGCCGATCAGGGCGTCGCCGACCCGCACCGCCTTGCCGTCGACGATGTCGCTTTCCTCCACGACGCCAACGCAGAACCCGGCCAGGTCGTAGTCCTCGCCGTCGTACATGCCGGGCATTTCCGCCGTCTCGCCGCCCACCAGGGCGCAGCCAGCCTGCAGGCAGCCCTCGGCGATCCCGCTGATCACCGCGGCGGCGACATCCACATTGAGGCGGCCAGTGGCATAGTAGTCGAGGAAAAACAGGGGTTCCGCGCCGCACACCACCAGGTCGTTGACGCACATGGCCACCAGGTCGATGCCAATGGTGTCGTGGCGACCCAGGTCCATGGCCAGGCGCAGCTTGGTGCCCACCCCGTCCGTGCCGCTGACCAGTACCGGGCTCTTGTAACCGGCGGGGATCTTGCACAGGGCGCCAAAGCCCCCGAGACCGGAAATCACCTCGGCACGGCGGGTTTTGCGGGTGACATCCTTGATGCGTTCCACCAGGGCGTTGCCAGCGTCTATGTCGACACCAGCATCCTTGTAGCTGAGGGAAGAGGGGTGCGAGGGATTTTGCGGGTCGTTCATTGCGGACTTCCTGGGAAAGGCGCTATTTTAGCCGCCCTCGGGGATAAAGCCAGTCCTGTGCCAGGGGCGGCGCCGTGATGGCCGTGAAACCGCTGTTAGATGGCATGGCTCCGTGTTCGTTCCAGCCGTGTTTGCCCCGTCGGTCGGTTTCGGTCATTGCCTTCCGTCAGGAGCCCCCTGGGGCGCCTCTCTCTTCGGCCCGCCAACACACTTTTTCAGAGGTTCCCTGATACAATCCGATGCCATGAAGAAAGCTGTTCTGATCCTGTTGCTCTCGCTCTGGGTTGCGCCGGTGAATACCCCGTGGGCAGCCCAGACGGCGGATGTCTATGCCGCCACGGTGCCCGTCGCCGACCAGTCCGAGCGGGCCCGCGACAGCGCCGCCCGGGAGGGGATGCTGGAGGTGCTGGTCAGGCTCACCGGCTCGCGAACCCTGGACGAGGATCCGCGGTTGCGCTCCCTGCTGAGGGATGTGCAGAGCTATATGGTGGAGTACAGCTATGTGACCCTGCCCGCCGTCGAGGCTGGCGAACCCGCCGGGCTGGGGGTGCGCATCCAGTACGACAGGGCGGGTATCGACCGCTTCCTGCGTACCAGCCGTCTGCCCATCTGGCCCCTGACCCGCCCCGCGCTGTTGGTGTGGGTGGTGCAGGATGACGGTTTTGGCGAAACCCACATGTTCAACGATCAGGCGGTGTCCGCCGTGCTCGCCAGCGCCTTCGCCCGGCGCGGACTGCCCTTTGTCTTGCCGCTACTGGATCTGGAGGATCGATTTTCCCTGACCCCCGTCCAGGTCCGTGACTTCGACAGCGAGGCGCTGGCCGCGGCGTCGCGGCGCTACCCAGTACAGGGCTGGTTGGCTGTGAGGGTATACGAGACCGGGGAGGGGCTGTGGCGCGCCGCCTGGCTGATGGATTTGTCGGGCCGCTCCCAGTTGCGCCAGGTTCAGGCGCCGACCCTGGAGGCATTGCTTGCCGAGGTGGCGGACCAGGCGGTGGACACTGTCGCGAGCCTGCAAACCTATGTGGCTGGCGACGATGCCGGTGGCCTGGAGCTGGAAATTCTCGGCGTGGCCACCTACAGGGACTACAGCCGTCTGACCGCCATGCTGGATGCCCAGCCCATGGTGAGCCGCATGCGGGTGGTGTCGGTGGATGGTGATCGGCTGAGGCTCAGTCTCGCCATCGAGGGCGGCCGTGAACAACTGCTCGACAGCCTCTACCGGGAACGCAACCTGGAGCCCATGGCCGCGCCGCCGGGCGCCCGCCCCGCCATCAGCGACGAGGAGCTGCTGGCGGGGGCGGCAATCCCCGAGTGGCAAGCCAATCCCGTCGAGCGCCTGCGTTGGTTGCCCGGGCGCTGAAGCGGTGACCGATCAACTGAGCCTGCCCCTGTCCCTTCGGGACGAGGCCACCTTCGCCAACTTTCTTGCCGCCGAGGGTTCGGCGCGCGCCCAGGTGGTGTCGGTGCTGCAAGCCGCGGCGCGGGGGGAGGACAGCCGGGAGACGGCCATCTACCTGTGGGGTGGCCGGGGAGCCGGGTGCGGGCACCTGCTGCAGGCCACCTGCCACGATTACCAGCGTCATGGCCTGGGGGTGCAGTACCTGCCCCTCGATGTGTTGCGGGACATGGAGCCCACCGGTCTGCTGGCGGACTTGGAGCACCAGTCCCTGGTGTGCCTGTCGCACCTGGAGGCGGTGGCTGGCGACCAAGCCTGGGATCTGGGGATATTCAGCCTGTTCAACCGCATGCGGGAGCGCGGCAACTTGCTGTTGATGGGCGCAGATTGCCCGCCCCGGGAACTGCCGGTGCGCCTGCCGGACTTGCAGTCCCGTCTGGCCTGGAGCCTGGTATTCCATCTGCCCGCCTACAGCGACCCGGACAAGATCGCCATTTTGCGTTTCCGGGCGGCGCGGCTGGGTATCGAACTGGGTGACGAGGTCGCCACCTTTATCCTCAATCGCGGCGGGCGTTCCCTGGAGACGCTGATGGGCTACCTGGAGCGCCTCGACAGGGCCTCGCTGCGGGCCCGGCGCAGGGTCACCATTCCCTTTGTCAAGGCGCAGTTCGGCTGGTAAACGGCAGTGGCTGTCCCGCCTCAGGCGGGCTGGCGGGCCTGCCGCGCTGTTTTGAATGCCTTGCA
>JBJHDJ010000269.1:0-4248 GCA_050486485.1 Porticoccaceae bacterium | reverse complement strand
CAGCCGCAGCCGGGGACAGACCCGCGCAAGCAGCAGCGCCAGGCTGAGGCCTACCATGCCGCCACCGAGAATGGCGATATCGGTGTCCTGGGGCAAAACCTGCGTGGCTTGCGGCGTCATGATCGAAGGGTCTGCCCTTGAGAGAACCGCCAAGGCAGGTCTCCGTCCTGGGGGAGAGATTGCGAGACCGTCGGCGGCAGGGATGCCGCCGTCGAGCCCCCAGGGATGGGTTCACGGCGTGTCTCGCAATCTCTCCCCCAGGACGGAGACCGAGTGACGGAGTCCGAAATACCAGCAACAGGCTCCAACAAGGCCATGGTCAGCCCGCCATCAAGGCCTGGATATCGTCGATGGTCTTGGGCACATCGCCGGTGAGGACCTCGGTGCCCTTGCGGGTGATGGCCACATTGTCCTCGATGCGAATGCCGATGCCGCGCCACTTTTTCGCGACCTTGGTATTGTCCGGCGCCACATAGATGCCGGGCTCGATGGTCATCACCATGCCCGGCTCCAGCAGTCGCCATTCATGATCCACCTTGTAATCCCCGGCGTCGTGGACATCCAGCCCCAGCCAGTGGCCGGCGCGGTGCATGTAGAAATCCCGATAGGCCCCGGACTCGATCAGCGCGGATACCTTGCCCTTGAGCAGGCCGGCATCCACCAGCCCCTCGGTAATGACCTTCACGGTGGCGTCGTGGGGATCGTTCCAGTGGTTGCCGGCGCGGGCGGCGTCGATGGCGGCGTACTGGGCCTCCAGCACGATGTTGTAGAGCACTTTCTGCTCCGGCGAGAAACGGCCATTGACCGGGAAGGTGCGGGTGATGTCGGCGGCGTAGCCCTGGTACTCGCAACCGGCGTCGATCAGCACCAGGTCGCCGTCCTCCAGGGGGGCGCGATTGTCGATGTAGTGAAGGATGCAGCCGTTGGCGCCGCCGCCGACGATGGAGGCATAGGCGGGCGCCTCGGCACCCGCCATGGCGAACTCGTGCTCGATCTCCGCCTGCAACTGATACTCGAACATGCCGGGGCGGCAGGCGCTCATGGCGCGGCGGTG
Organism: Porticoccaceae bacterium; assembly: GCA_050486485.1. Classification (GTDB taxonomy): domain Bacteria; phylum Pseudomonadota; class Gammaproteobacteria; order Pseudomonadales; family Porticoccaceae; genus NAT127. The sequence goes on along the minus strand of JBJHDJ010000269.1, from coordinate 3,194 downwards.
GGCGCGGGCGGCGATCCTGCCGGACCTGGCCATCACCTTGAGTTCGCTGGCGCTCTTGAACAGGCGCATCTCGTGCACCAGGTGGTCGAGATCGACGAATTCCGCCGGCGGGATGGCGCCGGCCCGGGCGCGGGCGCGGATGTGGTTTACCCAGCCCATCAGACGGCGGTCGAAGGTGGGTTCCTTGCCCACGCAGTAGTACACCCGCTCGCGGCCCTCGATCAGGCCGGGCAGGATGTCGTCGATATCACCGATGGGGAAGGCGTCGTCGGCGCCGTGGGTTTCCACCGCGCCCTTGGGGCCGGCCCGGTAGCCGTCCCAGATCTCCCGCGCCGGATCCCGGTCGCGGCAGAACAGGATGTACTGGCCTTGCTTGCGGCCGGGGATCAGCACCAGCACCGCCTCCGGCTCGTTGAAACCGGTGAGGTAGTGAAAATCGCTGTCCTGGCGGTAGCGGTAAAGGGTGTCGTTGCTGCGCACTCGCTCCGGGGCGGCGGCGATGATGGCGATGCTGTCCGGCGCCATCAGGGACATCAGGTCGCGGCGGCGGCGGGCATATTCACTGGGCTTGATCATGGCGCTCATCGGTCAATGCAGGGTGGTGGTGCCGGGCACGGTGGGGGTCGGGGTGGCGACATCCTCGGGACTGGCCAGCTCGGCGAAGATCATGATGGCGGCAACCCGCACATACTCCAGCAGCTCGGCGAAATCCCCTTCATCGTCATTGCCCTCCTCGCCCTCGAAGGCCGCCTGGGCAATGGCCACCAGATCGCCGAGGGCCTGGGTGGCGTCTTCGGAGAGGGGCGAGTCCCCGGACAGCCCGGCATCCACCAAGCCGTCGAGGAATCCCTGGGCCCACTGGGACAGCTCGTCGACGCGCCGCTGCAAGGGGGTGTCATCCCCCGGCAGCAGTGGCGTGAAGGCGTAGCTGCTGTCCCGCAACTGGGCGAGTGCTTGCTGGTAGAGGCGCGCCAGTTCCGGCAGTGCGTTGTCGATCAACTCCTCCTCGCTGGCCAGGCTTTCCACCAGCGCTTCGCGAAGCTGACCGCCCGCCAACCGTTCACCCCCCGCCAGACGGCCGCAAAAAATCCCGTGCAGCTCGGCGGCGGTCTCCTCGAAACCTTCCACCTCCAGCAATCTGGCAAGTTCGTCAAATGTCATGGGGCACCCGCGGCAAAGTAACCATACTATCACCGGCCACAGGGTAAATTCATCCGCAGGCCAGGTGCCACAGGGCTCGGGCGCGCACTTCGGGGTGTGTTACATTTAGCCGAAAGGCTAGGTACCGACACCGGCAGGAAGAACCGCCATGCCAGAATCACATCTCGGGCTGCTGTTCGAGAACCACCCCGATCCATCCTGGATCCACGACCCGGAAACCCTCCGCATCCTGGCGGTCAACCGCGCCGCCGTGGCCCGCTATGGCTACAGCCGCGAGGAGTTCCTGGCCATGACCGTCGCGGATCTGGAACCGGTGGGCGCTGGCCCGCGTTTTCTGGACAGCGTCACCGACCCGGCACGTCCTCCGGATCAGGGCCTGCCCCAGCGCCACCGCACCCGCTCCGGCGAACTGTTACGGGTGGATCTGCGCAGCAGTGATATCCACCACCAGGGTCGTGCCGCAAAGCTGGTGCTCGCCCGGGACATCACCGCCCTCGCCTCCGCTGGCTACCTGCTCCACCTGGCGGGACGGCTTGCCAGAGTGGGTGGCTGGCGGGTCGAGCTGCCCGCCAACAAAGTCACCTGGTCCCTGGAAACCGCCGCCATCCACGGCTTCGAGGGCCCCCACCACCCGACCCTGGAGGAAGCCCTGGGCTTCTACGCCCCCCAGTGCCGGGAGCGCATCGGCGAACTGTTCACCGCCTGCGTGGAACGGGGCGAACCCTTCGATGCCGAGCTGCAAATCATCACTCTCCAGGGTGAGCGGCGCTGGGTTCGCGCCATCGGCGAGGCGGAGCGGGACGGTGCTGGGCGCATCCACGCCGTGCACGGCGCCTTCCAGGAAATCAGCGAACAAGTGGCTATCCGCGACCGGGCGGGCCAGCTCGCCCAGCGCCTGCGCTCCACCCTGGAGAGCATGAGCGACGCCTTCTTTCTGCTGGACGCTGACTTCCGCTTCGTCTACCTCAACCGCCATGGGGAAAAGCTCTTGCAGCGAAAGGAGGCGGATCTTCTCAACCGCCTGGTGTGGGATGAATTTCCCGACGCCTCCGCCTTCCGGGAGCACTACGAGCACGCCATGGCCACCGGTGAAAGTGTCCATTTCACCAATGACTACCAACCACTGGGGGCGTGGTTCAACGTCGACGCCTATCCAGGCCCGGAGGGGCTGGCGGTGTACTTCCGGGATGTCACCGCCAACCAGCGGCGCGATCAGCAATTGCGCTTGCTGGAAACCGCCGTGGCCCATCAGAACGACATCCTGCTGATCACCGAGGCGGGCAGCATCGACGACCCTCACGGCCCGCGCATCGTCTATGTCAACGACGCCTTCGAGAAGCTCACCGGCTTCAGCCGCGAGGACGCCCTGGGCCGCACCCCCCGCATCCTCCAAGGCCCCCTCACCCAGCGCCGCGAACTGGATCGCATTCGCGAGGCTCTGGAAGCCAACCACCCGGTGCGCTCGCAACTGATCAACCACGCCCGGGATGGCCGGCCCTTCTGGCTGGAACTGGACATCGTGCCGATCCTGGACAATGGCGGCCAGCCCAGCCACTGGGTGGCCATCCAGCGCGACATCACCGAGCGCAAGGCCACCGAGGAAGTACTCCACGAGCGGGTCAAGGAGCTGCGCTGCCTGTACCAGGTCTCCGCGCTGACCGCCAACCAGGATACCGAGCTGGAAGCCGTGCTGGCGGACATTGCCACCATCCTGCCCCCCGCCATGCAGCATATCGATATCGCCGTGGTCCGACTCCACTGTGACGGCGCGGACTACTTCAGCCCCCGCTGGCGCGAGCCCGTGGCGAGCCAGCGGGCGGAGATTCGCACGGGTGATCGGGCGCGGGGCTGGATCGAAGTCGGCTATACGGAGGAGCGGGAATCCCCCTTCAATGGCGGCCAGCGTTTCCTCAAGGAGGAGCGGGACATGCTGACCATCATCGCCAACGCCATCGGCCAGATGCTGGACCAGCGGGAAACCGCCAGTCAGTTGGCCCGCAGCGAGCGCCTGGGAGCCATCGGCCAGCTCACCG